>JAFRJS010000103.1 GCA_017432165.1 Clostridia bacterium
AAAATAACATATATAATTGAACATAGATTAATTTATGAGTTAATGAACACTAAATATAAAAGAAATAGATGAAAATTGTAGAAAATATAAAGTGTCCAGAAAATGACCATTTTATGAACACTCAAATATTGAAAAAATATAGCTCATTTTATGTCTAATTATTTGATAGTGGTCCATTTTGAGTTGCGTTCAAATTTTTAGCTCATTTACACCTATGGTTGAGCAATTTGTGATTTTTTAACTTTCTTTATAGCAAAAAAGAATGCAAACAAGAAATATCCTCTGTTAGAAAAAAAGCTTCTCAAAAGAGAAACTCTATACTGCCCCCAACTTTGCCTGCAGTCTGAGCGTTCAATTGAACTCTTTTTTACTGGCGAAAAATTATTAATAGTAAAATCAAGAAGACAAGAAGAGACAAAATAGAAATAATATAAAATGTGAGAGCGATGCCTATTAAATTTGCAAAAAACACAAAGATTGCTCCACCAAATGGTACCGAAAATGTAAAAATAGTCGTAATCCCTCCACCAATTTTCCCCAAATTTTCTGAAGAAACATTTTCCAGAATGAGACGATTGACTTTAGGACTCGCTTTGGCCGATATGTAAGCCAAAGAAAAGAGAAATATTAAAGAAATCAAGCCAAAATGAGTTACCAAAGCTGCAAAAAGTGCAATCATCAAAAAAGTAGCAATCATTAATTTGGGAAGTTCCCAATCTTTTAGTTTATCCCCCATAATAAATGAGCCTGCGAGCATTCCTAGCATCAAAACAACGTTAAAAATCATTATAGCAATCCCGTAATTCACAGAAAATGGATTAAATTTTAACATGGCCAAGCTGGTCAAAGGTCCAATACCCGCCAAAATAAAGTTGATAAAAACTAATGAAAATACTAGTACTAAAAAATTTGATGAACTATTTACAGTAAAAACATCACGAATTTGTGAAAAACTCTCTTTGATATTAAATTTAAACTTTTCATCAAAATTGACAGTCTTAAAAGTCAACTTTTTACGGAAAATCAATAAAAAGAAACCACTCAGTAAATATAAGATCCCATTAATCAAAACGACCAAAGAAAAGGATTGATGTGAAAGAGCCAGAATCGTTACACCCAAAGGTTGTCCGATAATTTCTATAATAGATGATAAACCTTGGATTTGTCCAAATGCTGGTTGTATTTCCTCTGCGCTTAGATTATTTTGTAAAATTGGTGCGCGTAACCCAGATTTATAACTGGTAATCAGGTCGGTCAAAATTTTCACACCAGCTATGCTCCAAAAACTAATCCAATTTTTCTCCATCATCAAAAAAATCAATAAAAAGAATAATACGGCTTGAATCCAGCTCGCACGAATCATAAAATTTGCTTTATTTTTTGTTCTATCGGCCAAAAACCCTGTGTAAGCTGCAAATATAATCGGTAACAAAAGGCAGAGTTCAGCTAATGAAATCATCATTTTCGGATGAGGCATGCTACTCGCATAAATCAAAAAAACAATGTTAAATAAACTCGTTCCCAACATAGAAAAAATAGAGCTGGACAACAAGGAAGCAAATGTTTTATTTTTTCTCAGTAAATTCATAGTTTCCTCCTTAATTCTTTGATAAATTTATAACCCTCATAACCTTTTAAAAAACCTTCTTCATAACTTTTAGTATAAAAATTATATAATTTTTTGTTTTTGATAAATAATTTGCAAGTTCTTAGCTGTTCATCAGCCCAGCTCAAATATTTTTTATTCCCCGTTTTTTGATAAACCATCAATAAAAAGTATGCAATTCCTGATAAGCCTTTCTCAAAATCCATTGATTTTGAAAATTTCACATCCATTCCATTTGCTATTTTAATAATTTGCTTTTCATATTTTTCAAAATTATAGGTCAGCAAAAACAATGCTAGACCACTAGAACCGTTTAATAAGTAGGGAGAATAACTATTTTCAGATAAATGTAAAAATGAATCACTTAATTGTGAAAGTAAATATTCAATTTTTTCATCAATTAACTTATTTTTTTTAAAAATTGATAATTTCCACAAATAACCTGTTAAACCATTTAGTCCTAGATTTTCAAATTTATTTTCTTTGATAAATGTGACCAAGTTCTTTGGTTCTTCCAAGTACTCTTTAGAAATATGTAAAAAAACATCTGATTTATAAAAATAAAGTTTTTTAGAAATTTCTAAAGCCTTTTTGGTAGAACTTCCAGTAAATAAATAAGTTAATAACTCAGAAATATTCGTTTTAACTTCAAATCTTTCAAAGATTTTAGCAGCTAAAATAATCGTTTCTTCAAGGCTTCTTTCTTGCTGATTGAACACATTTAATTGACCAACTAGAAATAAAATCAACTGACCAACTTTTCTTAGGTCTTTTTTCATTTCCGTCAATTTTGACCAACTTTTTAAATAGAATCCTTCTGTTTTTGCAGTAACTTTTCTTGATTCATCAAATTTATGAGCAAATTCCAAATCAATAAAATGAATTTTATTAGCTTTGTCAATCAAAAAATTATCAGGGTGAATATCATCTAATATTACATTTTTATGATGTGCTTCTTCCAAAATTTCAATTAATTGTTGAATAATTGTTGAAAAAATCACTAATTTATCCACGGTCAAATTATCAAATAAGGAAAAGTTACTTTGAAATTCTCTAAGTGTTTGTCCATCAATAAACTTGTAAACATAATAATGATTAATCCAAGCACGAAATTTTTCAATTGGTTGTGAAAAATTAGCTGAATTTAAAAACTCGCTCATAAGAAATTCGTTTTTGCGCAATTCTTCTGATTTTAAATTCACAAAAGTTAATATATTGGCCCGACTTTCTTTTACAATTATTTTTTGATTTTTTAAAGTTCCAAAATAAATGTTTCCACCATTATTTTGTCGGATAATTTTTGTCAAATCCAAATCATTTAATCTATTTTTCTCATTTAGCTCTTTCTTTTCTTGATAAAAGGGATCAACTAGCCAAGCTGGTAAATCAAAATATGTTTTTTGAAAATCTTTCCAAATTTTCCCATTTCTTACGAGTGTACAGCCATCTATATTTTGAAAAAAACCAAATCGATAAAAAACCGTTTTAGAACTATGAAAATTTCTATCACTTAAAATATAAACTCCGTCAAATTTGACTAAAATCTCTGACAAGTCTTCTAGAATCTTCTCTGCGGCCTTTATATTTTCAGGATAAATTGTAAATAATTTTCCGCTTTCTGCTGGAAATTCTGTTTTAGAAATATTTTTGATAAAATCCTCACGAGTTGATAGATATTTATAATATAATTTTTGTTTTAATAAATATCTTTTCGTTAAATCAAAAACTTTTTCATAACTTTCAACTGTCGCAGAAACATGAATTTTAAAGCCATACTTTGGAAGTTTATATCTCTCTGTCGTAAAATAAGTAAATTTTTCCATATTTTTTCCTTATAATAAAAACATCCGGCTGTACAAAGCCAGATACTTATAGACTAGCTCCCTGTAACGGGACACATGAAAGTAATAACAATGTCTTCTTCATTATCAACTTCTTTTGGAAGAAGGTTAAGCTCAATCACCTGTTCTTTCATTTTAAAGACCTCCTTTATTTGATAATTTTATCTTACTGCAAAAAAATATACTTTTTTGCGATTTCCTATATATAATAAAAAATTACAACTTTTGTTGCAATTTTTTTATTTCTTCTTGATAAAGTTTTGCTTTTTCTGGCATATAGAATTCTTCATACGTTTTTGCAATCTGTTCTAAAATAGAAATGGCCTCTCGAAAATTACCTGAAACCTCATATAAATCAGCTTCTTGTACAGCATATGAAATTCCAATTTCGATGTTTCCAATCTGCGGAATTAAAGATTTAAACTTTTCTAAATAAAATTTTACTTTTTCAGTTTGATTATTTTGTGCCAAAATGTAAATTGCGTTTCTCAAAATCATCAAAATCAAGTTATTATCTAAATTATCTTGCTCCAAAATATTATCCAGATAAAAAACAATGGATTGACTGTCAAGTTGTGTCAGCGCAATCGCAAAAAATTGGAGATTAGAGTATTTCCATTTTTTAATTTCATAAAAATAATTCTCTAAAATTTCTTGTTCAATTATCGTCAGTCGTTCAAATTTTCCATAATTGATTAGCATTGATTTTAATGCAATTATATTTAATTGATCTTGTTTTTTGCTCGTTTCACGATATTTTTTTCGCTCCTGTTCGTACAAATTGGCTAATTCATCAATTTTTCCGGCTTGTTCTAACTTTCCGGCTTGTTCTAACAAGAGAGTCGTTTCATCCTTTTTTAAAAGGTCTGAAAATTCATTGATTGAAACATTGATGTTTCCAATCAGAGCAAAAAACTTTCCTATCGTCAAATCACCTTTGCCACATTCAAAGTGAGAGAGTTGAGAAATTGATAGGACTCCCTCACTTGCTTTAGCCAATGACATTTCTTTTTCTTGCCTTAATTCTCGAAACACTTTCCCGATTTCTGTCTTCATGATTTTCATTATATCAAAAAAAACATAAAAACAACCCCCATTACCTGTCCAATAGATAACAGGGGTTGTTTTAATAGCGTTGTATAGGGGTCATAATATAATTTTAGACCCTTAATTATTCTTATGAATAGGAATCCAAATTTCTGTTATATGATTTTCTGACATTGGGTTAAGATCAAGTGGGTAAGATTCAAAATCCGGAGCCTTTTTTTGAGTGTAAGTGGTACTTGGAAAGAAAGATTCATAAATATCTTGATACGTTTGATGAATAGCTTCAGGGACTTTACCGACAGCTTTAAATACTGCCCAGTCAGAAGCAGGAAGTGTAATTGTTTCTAGCTTATCAGCAGTTGTTTTTTCATCAGTGTAGACCCCAATAAAATAATCATACGCCTCACCTTCTCGAGGTAAACAAATACCTAAAATAGTATTAGGTGAGTGCTCTGATTTTTCATTAATTACTTGATTAAATAAATCAGATTCATTAAATCTATCCCAAAACTTAGGAATGCTAGCTTGTCCGACTGTGATATTAGGATAACTTTCTTTAATACCCGTGATCATCATTTCTGGTTTGTTTGTAATTAAATAATTCATTTGAATGCCTCCTTTTATTTGGACACGAATAGACAACTTAGGGAAAATAGTTAACTCATGTTGTTCTTTACGTGCCTTAGAAGGAGAGATATTGAAAAGTTGTTGAAAGCTTCTGCTATAACTTTCTGATGAACTGTAACCATATTTAAAAGCAATATCGATTATTTTTTCATCGGTTTCTCTTAAATCATATAGTGATTTAGAAAGACGTCTTTTTCTGATATAATCACCTAAAGTTAAACCAGAAAGAACAGAAAAAATCTTTTGAAAATTATACTCAGAAACTCTAGCAAGTTGCTCTATTTTTTTCATATCGATGTTATCTTCTAAGTGTTCCTCAATGTAATTAATAATAGCAGAAAATTCATTCATCTATTTCTCCCTCTCTTCTTCTTGATACTATCATAATCAATTTTTTTTAAACAAACTGGATAAATTTTGGCAAAAATTGTTAGATATTCCCCATGGGGTTAGTTGATTTTAGAAACGATCCGGTTCTGTTGCAAAGTTTTCCGATAAGTCTATTTTAGTGTAAAATGGGATAGAAAG
>JAFRJS010000012.1 GCA_017432165.1 Clostridia bacterium
CCTAAACTTATAAACGGAAGCGTAACACCCGTAAGAGGCAAAATATCCACAACTCCAAAGACATTAAGCATCATTTGAAATACAAGCATTCCCGCACCGCAGCATGAAGCTATTGAATAAAATGCGGACCTGCTGCGAATACTCGCACTGCGTGCGTAAATTCCGAGCACGGCTATCGATAAAATAATCAAAATACCCAGAATTACTCCCCATTCTTCGCAAAGCATTCCAAACACCAAATCGCTTGGCGCCGCAAAAACATATTTCAGCGCACCTTTTCCTATCCCCAGCCCCAAAAGTCCACCGCTTGCGGAATACGTAAGAACCCTTGTTTGCTGATAACCCGTATCGTTAATGTGTTCCCAAATATGCCGCCAAGCAGAAAATCTGGTGACTATATATGGCTTAAATTTTAAAATAAATCCGGCACCAATTACCGCAGAAGCACAGGTTAAAAAAACAGTTCTTATGCTTCCTGAACGCATAAATGCTATTAAAATAAACGTTACAAAGAATATGCACGCCGTGCCAAAATCGCCCATTAAAAACAGCGCACCCATACACGCCGCAGAAAACAATATAAACAGTGTTAAGTTTTTTGTGGTTTGTATTCCTTTTATTGTAGATGAACCGAAAAACACAAACGCAACTTTTACTAATTCTGACGGCTGAAATGAAAATGGCCCGAGCATAACCCAGTTTTGCGAACCGTTTTTTACTTTTCCGAAAACTAAGTTTACTGCCAAAAGCAAAATAGCAATAACCGCTATATACGGCCGAAATTTCATGGCCATATCGGGATCTTTGATAAATGCCAAAATTATTTCAAAAAATATAATCCCTATTCCCAAGCAAATTATTTGCGTATAAGTTGACTTTATATCCGCCCCCACAGCGTTCATTATTCCAATACCGCTTAAAAATATTCCCAGAGTCTCCAGCTCAAAATTGCTCCGCCTTATTATATACTTTGAAACAATAAAGCTTATCCAAGAAATTCCAAACAAAAAGGCAAAAATTGTTATCGGTCTGTAATCAAAAGATGAGTCCGCAAAACACATCTGAACTGTGCAAAGAGCTTGGAACATACTAACCAATGCCAGTATTGAACCGCCCGCATAAAATTTATTATAGCTATTTTTTAAACTATTTTTTTCCGGCTCATCATTAAAGACATCAGATTTTCTAAGTTCGTAGTCAATTCCGCCGATTTGGATAATATCGTTTATGTAAACTTTTTCATCTGAAGAAATCGGAGAACCATTTAAAAAGACTCCGCCTTTGGAATTTGTGTCAGAAATAAACCAGCCTTCGTCACGCCGGTAAAGCACAGCGTGATCCCTTGACGCTGTGGGACTGTTTACCACTATATCGCAGTGCTTGTCCCTGCCTATTGAGTTTTCCCAATATACAATCGGTATTTTTTCGCCGGTAGTTTTATTTATAAGGGCTACCAGCGGGTGTTTAAAACTTAAATTCGAAAACAAAGATTTAAAGCAACACCCTATTATTAAAATACCCATAAACGGCAGTATAATTTGAATTAAATAAATAAACATAGAAAACAATACGCTCAAAGTCAGACTCCTCCTTTATTGTTTCTGGGATTTTCTTAAAACACTTTTTGCTACTCTCCATAAATTTTTAAATTCTTTTGTTTTGAAAAATATAACAACATTAAGCAAATTTGGAACCAAAATACAAACAAACATATTAAATATAATCTGCGCAAGCAAATAGCGTTTTGGGGATGTCATTCTTGCAGTAATATGGGAAAGCGCAGATGCCATGCTGCTTATAATTTGGTTTTCACACGCCCACACGCCTATTTGATAGCACACAAAAGAATAAACGGCGGTAAGAGCTGTATACAGCGCAAATTTTAAATGGTACGTTTTAACGCTCTTTTTAAAGACTTCATTATAAACCAAATATGGCTGAACCCAATACGGTATTGCCATTATTCCCACTATATTTCCAATCATAACTCCCGCTATTCCAAGAGGATTTAACAGAATCAGCGAGGCGGCAAACGTAACAACCGCGCCAAAAAGTGCAATATATTTATCCGGGTCGTATATTCCCGCACAATTTTTTGCCATACCAATTGACTGACGAATTCCATAAATATAAAGATATCCGGCAATGGAAACAATAGTACCCATTCCAAGAACCGATTTGGAGCCTATCCAAAGGCTTATAAACGGAGTTATAACACTTACAAAAGAGCACAGTATAAACGAATAAATTAAAAAATTAAAAAAGTACAAAACATTAAAATTACTGTATACTTTTTGCCTACTCTCTGTAATTAAAAGATTACCAAAGCTTGCACTTATACTGTTAAAAATCTCGTTTGTTACGGCCATAAGCGCCAAAACAATCATCATATGGCTACCGTACTTTGAAATAACCGTAAGCCCCAGCAAGCGCTCTATTACCACATAAGAAAAAACAGTTGTACTGTAGCTTGTTACTTTGTGAATAAAAAGCGCTTTAATATTTTTAAATAAGTCTTTTTTTTCAATATTGGGAAGTTTTGTCTTCGTTTTTAAGTTTATAAAAGGATATTTCTTATTAAAAATATGGGAAATAATAACATTTTCAATTAGTTTGGAAAAAATTCTGCAAGCTATGTACAGCTCAAAAGACCCAAAAATCTGTAAAACTGCAATTTGAGAAATAAACATAAAAACTTGGGCTGCTGTGTGAATATTATTATTAATATAATTTTTTTGGTCAGCAATAATCATAGACCTCTTATGAAAATAAAGATAAGATGCCACAACATCTAAAACATAAAGCATAAAAATCTCTGAAAGCCACAGCTTTGAAAAGCCGTCTTGTCTTGGCATAACCACAAAATACACTGCAATTAAACCAACACTAAAAACAACAGCTGCTATAATCATATATGCTTTTCGCAAAAAGCAGAGTATAACCGAAACCTGATTCCAATCTTTATTTGCAATTGGTTTATAAAGTTTATAAACAATTCCGATACCAAGTCCCATTTCCACTATTGCCAAGCCTTCAATAATCCTGGGAAAATAACTCTCTATACCGGAAACTTCCATGCCCAGTATTTCTATAAATCTATTACGAGCTATAAAAGAACCAAGCATAATAATAGCATAGGAAAAACAGCCTGCCATACTATTAATTAAAGAATTTTTTGTTCTCATATAAATTACCTATCCTCAAAATCACATTTTGATTTACAGTCAATAGTGCTCATTATATAGCCCAAAAATAACCAGAAGAAAAATGATCCAAGCGTTGTTATAAACAGTATTTCAGATAAAAACATACCTGATGCAGCAATGCAAAGCGCCGATAACGCAAGCGAATTAAAAAACGCATCGCTAACTGAAAAATGATTTTTAAAATAATGTTTTATAATTAAATATGCAGATTTAACAAGGAAAAATCCTAAAAATATAGCTCCAAGTAACCCAGTATAAAGCAAAATTGCAACGTAAAAATTATGTGCATCATACCCGCGAGCAACTATAAATGATTTTGGTAAAACGTCACTGGCATAAAGAAGAGCATTTCTTGGAGATGCGCCAAAAAGCCATGTCGTTCTAAAAATTTCCAGTGCGCTACCCCAAATTCTAAATCTTAAATTTGAAATGTCAGTAGTTTGTACGACGTCGGGCCTTTCCATTGAAACCTGATGAAAAACAAAACCCGATTGACTATAATCCAAACCAAAAAACGACGGCGCATAAGAAAGCAAAATACGAATTGCTCCAATTAAATAATGCGCAAAAACGCACAAACAAATTGCGGCAAAAATTCTAACTATCACTGCGTAAAATTTTTTGCTTGGGTTTAATTTATAGCTATACACAAAACTTGAAACAAGCACAATCAGCAAAAGGCAAACTTCACCCGTCCTGGAAGCACCCAAAATTATATAAATAAACTGAATAATTACATTACGTACACAAATTGCACGCATTAATTTGCTTTGATTTTTGTAGTTTAATATAGCAACAGAAAAAATAATAGTTAAAATTGAAATTATAGATGCATAGTTAGGATCTGAAAAAAGCCCAAAAAGGCGATTTTCAATGCAACCAACGAGCACCCTTGTTCCGCCAACATAAAATATGCTTGAATATTGAAACAAAAAAGTTATTATTGAAGTAAGCGCTACAACAAACCACACTATAACAAGAATTTTTTGCAAAATTATAATTATCTTTTTTGTTTTTTCAATTCCGTTAACACTTGCAAACGGATACAAAAAGAAAAGGCTTACAAAAATAGAAATGAGTGATTTTAAATTTCCCGCCCAACCATATTCAACGTAAATAAGACACGAAACAGCACACGAAACAGTGAAAAACAGCAAATACATTAAATTTGGAGCTGTATAAATTTTTTTATTTTTAATTAAATCCAGGCATACAAACAAAATCGCAAAAAAAGATATGCCCAAAAATGCAACACTGTCTATTTTGCGCGGTAAAGCCCAATACAAATTTATAAATCTTCCGACTAACATAAACATAAAAAAAGCTACTGCTAAATTTTTAATTTTATCATAATACCGTGTATCAGATAAGCTTGATATTCCCATTAACATTAACATTCACCTACATTTTAATAATAATTATCTGTTTTACCATAATATTTGCTGTTTTAGGATTTTTTATACCCTTTTGCAAACCTTTAAAAAGCAATTTTAATCTAAATACTTTTTATAATTCTACAGATTTTTTATGTTTCCAGTTCATTATAGCACAAAATTAAATACCCGTCTATTTAATTCCCCTTAAATTTTTACTTGTTAATTTTATAAATAAGTTTTTTATAAATTTTTTTATTTACCAGCAAAGCAAAAATCGCAAGCTTTCTTTTGGCTGAAAAATATGGGTTTAAAAAAATTTTTAGCGCATTTCTTTTAACAAATTTTAAAGCTTTTAAATAATCTGATTTTTTTGGCTTTTCTTTGCTTATAATAATTTTATCCAAAACATATATATAAGCCCAAATGTATCTAAATTCGGCTTCTTTTATAAGTTCGGGGTGGTTTTCTTTTATAAATTCAAAATGATTTTTATAAGCTTCCACAACATACCAATCGTTATAAGCAAAATTAGATGTCGTTATGCTGCCTTCGTGCCTTACGTAATAATACTTTTGCTCGGAACTATAAAAAACTCTTTTTGCTTTTAAAAGTATTTTTGGCACTAAAAAAGCATCTTCGGAAGTTTTCCCCTCCGGAAATTTTTCACCCCGGAAAAGCTTTGCCGAAAAAAGTTTATTTACAGGATTAACCGAAAAAATCCTGCTTTTCAGCGCCTCGCTCATTGCCTCTTTTCCACTTAGCAAACCGCTTCCATTAAATGAAGACTGCCTTACCCTTTTTTCTGAGCCGTCTGCCTTTAAAAAGCAATTTACAATCCCGCACACAGAAACATCAGCTTTGTTTTTTTCTAAGTTTTCGTATAAAAATTCATACATATCTCTCGATAAATAATCATCGCCGTCAACAAAACTTATATAATCTCCGCTTGCGATTTTCAAGCCTTCGTTTCTTGCACTGCTAACACCTTTGTTTTCTTGGTGTATAACTTTTATTCTTTCGTCTTGCTGCTTAAGGCTGTCGCATATTTTTCCGCTTTCATCTTTTGAACCGTCATCTACAAAGATTATTTCCAAATCTTTAAAAGTTTGATTTATAATCGATTCAGCGCATTTTTTTATATACTTCTCGCAATTATAAACAGGTACAATGACACTTATTGTAGGCATTTTTATTCCTCAAATCTATTAATAAAATTACAAATCCCACTTAAAAACCGTTTTAAATGGATTTTTTAAATCTGTTTCAAACACTCTGTGAATATCCCCAATCGTTTTAACTGGAGAATCCTCGTAAATAATCCTGCTTATACGCTTTTGAAACTCGCTTTTACCCAAAAATTCAGCGGCTTTTTCAAAGTCTTCTCTGCCCGAACGGCTGGAACCTATCAAAGTAATTCCCTTTTCCAAAACATCACGAGTATTTATCGCAATTTTGTGTTCGCTAACACCCATCAAAACTGCCGTACCCTGCGGGTTAATGTATTTTATTATGTCATTAATGGCGTAGTAACTACCCTCTCCGCCTGCACATTCAAACGCATGGTCAACGTTAAAATCTTCGGGAATATTTTCTGAAAAATAAGTTCCGTCCGCAAACAAAAACTGCGACAATTTAAAATTATCTCGCCCAATAACATAAAGTTTTGACTCGGGGAAAATTTGTTTAATTATGCATGAAACGACGTACGCAAGGCTTCCATCTCCCCATACTCCAAATGACTTTTTATTACCATGCGAAAAATTCTTTAATCTTCTTACACCATGCACACCCACGCTTATAAACTCAGAAATTGCCGCAAATTGTTCGGGAATATTATTTATAGGCACAACTCTGTCCGGAGCAAGATTAACAAACTCACGCATAAAACCATCTTTACCGCTGGACAAAAAAGATGACCCTTTTTGATAATTTTCGTATATTTCTTTATCGTTAATTTTAGATTTAACGTTTGGAATCATAACAACTTTTTCCCCATAGGAAAAACTATTTGTAAAATCACAAACAACTTCTCCGGCAGATTCATGAATAAGCGCCATGGGGAGTTTACTTTTTAATTTGCTAATATCGCGTAGTCCCCTATAATAGCGCTGATCCGCCTGGCAAATTGCCATATACGTAGGCCTTATAACAACATCATTTTCAATTTTAACATCTTCATACTTAACGGAAACATATCCCGGCCTTACTAATTGGTAGATATAATTAATCACCTAAATTTCCTCCAAGAATCGCTTGCGCTATTTTGTAGTCGCTTACGGTTGTGATTTTTATATTAAAAGTATCTCCTTTAACTAATTTTACCGGTTTGTTTCTGAAGATGAAAATTCTGCAGGCGTCCGTTAAAACGCTTTTTTCTTCGTCGCTAAGGTCACTGTATAAATTTTTAAGAGCAGACATTTTAAAGCTTTGCGGGGTTTGACCTTGGTACATCGTACTTCTGTTTGGAATAGAAGAAATCAATTCCCCGTCTTTGGATTCTATTATGGTATCCACCGATTCGATAACGGTGTCGCTTGCTCCGAATTCTTTGGCAGCTTCTATGTTTTCATTAATCATTCTAAGCGTAACAAACGGCCTTACCGCATCGTGAGTTACTATAATATGCTCATCACTTGGTCCATGGTTTTTTTCAATTGCGTCTATTATATTCAAAATGGTCAAATTTCTGTCTGCGCCGCCCGGAGTTACAAAAACACGTTTTTTATCAATGCTGTATTTATCCAAAAGTTCCTCGGCGTATCCAACCCAATCTTTGTGAACACCAAGGTAAATAAAATCTAACTTTTTGCATATTAAAAATTTTTCCAAAGTGTGAATAATTATCGGCTTTTCCGAATCGCCAAGGGGTAAAAATTGTTTGGGAAGCCCGGAAAGATTCATTCTGTTCCCCACTCCGCCTGCTACTATTGCACCAAAAATCATTTTTTATTCCTCCTAATTTTTTAATTTAAATCCATATATATTATATCATGATGCGGAAATTGTTTTTCTTTGGGCGGAAGCTGCATATAATCGCCAAAAGCTATTTTTAAATATTCATCATATCCTACCGGAAGAGGCATTTCGTAGCCTTCAAACTCTTTATATACTGCTTTTTCAAAAATACTTTTTGGGTATTCATTTTTCATGTAATGCGGCCCTGCACAAAGCTCGGTTATATACTCAGAATTTTCGATTGGATACTTACTCATTTGCTTTTCGGCAAACTTCCAAATTTTATTTTTTAATTTATTGCCAGGCACTATACCCAAAAGCACTTTACATATTAAAGACATCATTTTTCCGTGATTTACCGGAACCATTCTTGAGCAGTAAAGAGTATAAATCATGCTCCAAATCATTTGCATTTTTCTTTTTATGCCTTTTGGGGCGCATCCGTCCAGCGGAAGAACATCTATCATCACGCCTTTTGTGCCGTCTTTCCCTTTTTGCCACGGCCTGATAACCTTTGTGTCATTATCCACAATTGTAGTCATAACATTGCCAATAAATTTGCTTTCCGTTGTACGATTGCAAGAATATTTTTTTGTGTCTGCAAATTTATCCCAGATTTCAAAAAGCTTTTCATAATCTTTTCGCGGCATAAAAACGTCTATATCATCGTCCCACGGTATAAAACCTTTGTGCCTCAGCGCACCTATGCAGCAACCACCGCAAAAATAAAACGTTAAATTATGCTCCTCGCAAAAACTTTTGAAATAAAGAAGTATCTCCAAACTTTTTAGTTGTAAAGCGCGGAGTTCATCTTTGCTGAGTTTTAGATATCTTTCTTTTTCCAATGCAATCCCACCTTTATAAATTAATCAAAATTAGCATTTAAAAATTTAAATATACCTGCCAAAAAACCAAGGCCATATGAAACATGTATAACAAAATGTGCAGCAAACAATTTTATTTTGCTGGTAAAATCCCATGTGTATTTATTTTTAAACGAAAACACCAAATTTATAAAAGTATAAATAGCAAGTATGCTAAAGTAAGCGCCACGGAAAAAACTGCCACAAAAAGAAAGAAGCGCACCAAAAACAAGGAAAAGAACAAACATCATCGGGATTAAATGGACAATCCTGGATGGCTTATGGTGTTTTTTTACCACCGCAACTTTCCATTTTCCGTATTCAAAATACTGATTAAAAAGCCCATAAAAACTATCCCGAGGGTAGTAAACACTTTTAATTTTTGGCGTTACAAAAATTTTATCGCCTCGCTCTGTAATTCTAAAATTAAGGTCATCGTCTTCGCTCCTTGGAAGTCTTTCGTCGTACATTCCGATTTTTATAAGATAATCCCTTTCAAAAGCTCCCCACGCAACGGTATCGGCATAGCCTTCGTAGTTTTCATCATAGTGTTTACTTCCACCAAGCGCAAACGGCGAATGATACGCCGCGGCTATTACTTTTTGCGTAGGTGTTTTCCCCCTTACAACCGTTGTACCGCCAACATTTGCCGCTTTTGTCTTTTTTAAATACTCTATACACTTGGAAATATAGTCATTTGAGTAAGTAGCGTGAGCATCCATGCGAACGATATATTTGCCCGACGAATTTTCAATCCCCAAATTCATTGCGTGCTGCACTGTTTTTTTGGGGTTATTAATTAATTTGATAAAATTGTACTTACCTGTATATTTTTTTATTATTTCCGCCGTTTTATCACTTGAATTTCCGTCAACTAAAATTATTTCCAGGTTTTCTTTTGGGTAATCTTGATTTAAAAGCGACTCTAAGCACTCTTTTATATACCTTTCTTCATTTAAAACCGGCACTATTACAGAAACATTATCAAAATCCATAAAACCCCTCTGATTTTTTTATTAATAACTTTACAATGTATAATTATATAGTTTTAAAAAAATATTGTAAATAGCTTTGACTTTTAAAAAATATATCGTATAATAATTATTGGTGAAAAAATTCAACATATCTTGACAATTCAATTTGAAATGTTGTATAATTTAGTTTATGTGTTGTAAAATTAGATTTTTTAATCTTAATATACTACATAAAGTCCTGCTACAAAGCAGATAGGAGGGAAATAAATGGCAGAGGAAATTAAAGAAGAAGTCTCTAAAGATTTAAGCCAAAGCGAACAGCCCGCTTCAGAAGAATCTAAGGCTAACAAAAAAATTGAATCTTTAGAAAGTGCACTCAGAAGGTTTAAAAGACAAAGCTCGGGAATAATTTCCGAAGTGAGAAAAAGAGAAGCATACGATAAACCCTCCGTAAAACGCAAAAAGAAATCTAAAGAAGCAAGAAGACATCAAAGAAACGGCCGTTTTAACAGCTCCAAATGGTAAAAATTATATTTGCTAACATAAATCCCCCTCAAGCTTAAATGCATGAGGGGGAAATATGCATAAAAACTAAATAACGGAGGATTATAAATGTCTTTGCTTATACCCACATACTTTACAAAACACGTCTCTGATATAAATCCAAAAATACTGCAAAAATTAAATATTAAAGGTATTATACTTGATATTGACGACACTTTGGCACCGCACAAATGTTCCGTTCCTAACGAAGAAGCTTTAAAATGGATTAAACATCTTAAAGAAAACGATATTAATTTAATTTTGGTATCTAATAATTTTAAAAACAGAGTAAGTAAATTTGCGAAAAAATTAGATCTGCCGTATATTTATATGGGGCTAAAGCCGCTAAGCTATGGCATAAAAAAAGCAGTAAAGTACCTGAACTTACCCCAAGAAGAAATCATTTTAGTAGGAGATCAAATTTTCACTGACATAATCGGCGCAAATTTTTTGAAATTAAAATCGATTCTGGTAGACCCAATTGGCGGAAAAAAGACGACACTTTTAAAAATAAAAAGATTTTTTGAAAAAAGCATAAGAAAAAAAATAAAAAACAACAAAAAGTTAAATCTTAACTCTATAATTTAAATTTTATTTATGGGGGAAAACAAAAATGAGAAAAAAAAATATAATAATAATTCTTGGGCCAAATCTAAACATGACAGGGCTGCGCGAAAAAGGAATTTACGGCGAAGAAACCGCAGAAAGTATAAAATCCCAGATAATTGCACACGGTGAATCGATAGGCCTTAACTGCGAGGTTTTTCAAAGCAACTGGGAAGGTGCCTTAATAGATAAAATCCACGAATTAAAAAACAAATACGACGGCGGGATTGTAAATCTTGGAGCTTTGGGGCATTACAGCTACGCACTCAGAGATGCAATATCATTCACAAAAATTCCTTTTATCGAAACGCACATGACGAATATTTTTGCAAGAGAAGAATTCCGCAAGCATAGTGTGATCTCCGATGTTTGCGTCGGACAGATTATAGGCTTTGGGAAAAACAGCTATTTTCTAGCCATGAACGCCATTAAAGAATTAATATAAAATTTGGGTATTGATTTTTATTTAATAAAAATGTATTATATATTTAAACTTTTATTTTTTAGAGGTGATTAAGATGGCTCCAATGGATACTTTTGATAAAACAATTACATTTTCCCTATCAAATGACAAAGAAACAAACATCAAAAACACTATTACTTTAGTGTACGATGCACTTTCAGAAAAAGGATACAACCCAATAAATCAAATAGTTGGATATATTCTTTCAGAAGATCCAACTTACATTACCACTCACAGAGATGCCAGAAATCTTATTAAAAAAATAGACCGAGATGAATTATTAAAAACACTTATAAGATTTTATCTGACAAATTAATTTTAAATTTACATACGCAAAAATAAAAACGCCCAAATTAATTCGGGCGTTTTTTGTTTTAATTTTTTATTTAAAAAATTGCTTTCATAGGATAAAATCTTATTCCATTAACATATTGCACAACATCTATATCTTTAAACCCTAAATGCTTATACGCATCATGCGCATATGGTGAAGAATTTACAGTGAAAAAACCACTTTTGTTTAATGATTTTACTTTGTTGTACAAACTTTTTCCAATTCCCTGCTTTTGATATTTCCCATCAACAAAAAACAGCGATATGTGGTTAGCATCTTTTGTAGCTATAACGCCAAGTAGTTTATTTTTTTCATCATAAGCGCCGTAAAACTTTCTTGCGTCAATCCAAGACTTATCCTCAATGGTTTTTTTAAATTCTTTTATACCCTCTTCGGTACAATCGGGTGTTTTATAGTCCAAAAACACCCGCCAGACTAAATTCAAAGCCTCGTTCATTTCTTCTTTTAATATTTTTTTGATTTCCAAAATAATCACCCTAGCGTTTGTTCGCTTTTAAGTATCTGTCTTCTTCACTAAATATGCAGCCGCAATATTTTTGCATATACATTCCGCTATCTCTGGCAATTTTTTGGCCTTCCCTAAAATGCGGACGAAAATCCCTGTACAAAAACTCCACCCCGTATTTTTTCGAAATACCTTCCGCCACACTGATAATTAAATCGTGCTTTTGGTACGGGCTGATAAGAAGAGTTGTGGAAAAATATTTATAATCATTCTCCGCCGCATATTTTGCCGTTTCTTCCAGGCGAATTTTATAGCATTTTTCGCAGCGATTTTCAAAATCCGGGTACACTAAATTTATAAATTCACGAAGCCCGTAATCGTCTTTTATTATAGCTTCCAAGCCTCTTTTTTTTGCATATTCTTTAAGTGTGTTTCTTCTGCTTTTGTACTCTGTGTATGGGTGTATGTTGGGATTATACCAAAAAATAACGGGGTTAAAATTTTCTTCTTCCAAAACGTCTATGCATTTAACCGAACATGGCGCACAGCAAGTATGTAATAAAACTTCCATTTTTAATTATTTTCCGGATTTTCTGCCACTGAGTTTTTTTGCTCAGAAAATTGTGCTTCGTTTTTCTCTTTTTTAGTCCAAACGAATACACCTTTTATAGCAAGTAAGAAATAAATTAAAAACAAAACACTTTGAGCGTATTCCCCAATTTTAAAGAACCTTACACACATATACAAGTTAGAAATAAGCCAAAACGCAAACCCCCATTTGTTGCGCTCTGCATTCATAAACGTGCCTATAAGAGCGATAATAGACATTACCCCCGAAAGCAAATTCCATGGTTGGCACCACCATAAAATAACTGCATTAAACCATTCTGCCATAATTTTTTAACATCCTTTCTTTTTTCAAATTACAAATACCTTTATTTATTTGCTGTGATTAATTATAATATATTTATAAATGCTTTGTAAATTAAAATAATATAAAAAATAAATGGAGAAATTTTTATGGAAAAGCCTCTTGCTGAAAAATTAAGGCCAAAATCCCTTAAAGATATTGTGGGTCAAGAACATATTTTGGGAAAATCATGTTTGCTTTTTAATTTAATAAAAAACTCAAAAATTCCAAATCTTATATTTTACGGTCCACCCGGAACAGGAAAAACCACAATCGCAAATATAATTGCAAAAAAAACAAATAAAAGGCTATTTAAAATAAACGCCACAACTGCATCACTTTCTGATATAAAAAATATAATAGCGGAGATAAACCCAATTACCTGTCCAAACGGAATTTTGCTTTATATTGATGAAATACAGTACTTTAACAAAAAGCAGCAGCAATCACTTTTGGAATTTACTGAAAACGGCAAAATAACTTTGATTGCATCAACTACGGAAAATCCATATTTTTATGTGTACGGTGCACTTCTGAGCAGAGCGCAAGTATTTGAATTTAAAACTATATCAAAAAATGAAATCAAAAAAGCCATAAAACGAGGTATAAAATTCCTGGAAAAAGAAAACAGCACTAAAATTTCTATTTCTAAAGAGCTTATAGACAAAATATCTTGCAATGCTTCTGGCGACGTGCGAAAAGCTATAAATATGCTAGAAATGTGCTTTTTATCTTCCAAAACAAGCGGCGGAAAAACCACCATAGAATCAGAAAAAATAATAAACGAGCTTACAAACAGCTGCTTTCATTCGTATAACAGCACAGGAGACGACCACTTTGACCTAATCTCAGCATTTCAAAAATCGCTGAGAGGTTCAGACCCGAACGCTGCAATTTATTACTTGGCAAGGCTTTTGGAAGCAGGCGAATTAATGATAGCATGCAGAAGGTTACTCATTTGTGCGTGTGAAGATGTTGGCCTTGCATACCCCGGAATTTTTTCGCAGGTTAAGTCTTTGGTGGATATTGCACTCCAAGTGGGAATGCCGGAAGCCAGAATTCCGCTTGCCGACGGCGTGATACTGGTTGCAATGTCGCCGAAATCCAACTCCGCATATCAAGCTATAAACACAGCGTTAAAAGATATACGAAACGGAAATGTGTTTATGCCGCCCAGACATTTACAAAACATCCACTGCGATGGGCAAGAAATCAAAAAAGATAATCTTCAAACATATAAATATCCCCATGATTTTAAAAATCACTGGACACCCCAGCAATATTTACCTGATGAAATTAAAAACGCAAAGTATTATTATCCACAAGAGAACAAAAACGAGACAGCCTTTGAGAATTACCGGGAAAAAATAACAGGACAAAAACTTAAAAAAAACGAAGCCCATTAAAACCAAACCTGCAAAAAATATAAGAATTAAAACCAAAAAAATAAATCTTACAAAACAATTTAAAAATCCCATACAGCAGAATAATACTCCTGAAGCGCATGATTTTTTAAAGAAAACGGGTTATAAAAGCCCGGCTTTTTTATTTTTAAACTGCAACCAACGTGGCGATATCCCAAAATTGAAAATGGTATTTTGGGGACAATATCCCACTTATTTTCAATTCTCAAAGTTTTAAAAATTCTTAAATTATAGGAATCTCTAAATGCCCTATTACCTACTTTTGGGCAACCGAATACAATAACTTCATAATCTTTTTTCGGGTAATTATATTCCAAATCAATAGCACACAAAATTGCCAGTGCCGCACCGTAAGAATGCCCTGTGACGCAAACGTTTTTTATGGAACAATCAATAATTTTGTGGATTTTTCCGCGCACGTTATTTGACTTGTATGTACTTATAAATCCGGCATGCACTCTAATTCGTGAATTATAATTTTTGTACGGCACAACCGATTTCCAAAATTTAAAATCTGTTTTAAAATCTTTTTTGGAATCCGAACCTCTAAATGTAATAATCGCCGTGTCTTCTTTTATTCTAATATAGCACTGAACGTCCGTGACTTTATCATTAATAAAAATTAATTTTGTGTTTTTGTCTTCCGGCTGGTCGTTTCGATATGATACCCCGCAATACTCCAGCATTTTAATTATTTTTAATTTATCCAAAGTTATTCACCTCGGTAAAATATATGCTGGGTTGCCACCAAAAAAACACCGCCTAAATTTTTAATTAGTCGGTGTAAAATTTTTTTATTATGTAATTTTGTATACCTCTCGGATCCAAACCAAATTTTTTTATCTGGCTTTCCACTGAAGCATGCTTTACAAAGCCTTCGTCTATAGCTTTTATAAAATAGTTACCTTTAAAATTATTTTCAAATAGCATACTGCTTAATTTTTCTGCCACAGAACCGGATTTAAAAGCCTCTTCAAAAAATACCACATTTTTGTATTTTAATATATTCTTTACGGCTTCAATATCTATCGGCTTTATAATGTTTAATTTCAAAACATCAGTTTTTATGCCAAGTTCCTCTAAATTTTTCTTGGCTGTAAAAGCATTTGAAAAAATTCTACCGTATGTAATAATGAGCGTTTCTGCTGTTTTGTCGCCATAAATGTCAAAACTGTTTCCCGTATATTTAAAATTTTCTGGCTTTTTAAATTCCGCACCTTTTGGGTACCTTACAGCAGCCAAACAGCTGCCATTTACAGCTAAATTCAGCATAGGTTCCACTTCTTCTGTAAAACTCGGACTATAAATTGTAATTTCCGGGATGGTATTTAAAAACGGAACATCAAATATTCCTTGATGAGTTTCGCCGTCTTCCCCGGTAAAACCTGCTCTATCCACAGCAAAAACAACTTTTAAATCCTGCAAAGCTACATCGTGAATAATTTGGTCATACGAACGCTGCAAAAAAGTGGAATAAACCGAAACAATAGGCACCATTCCACCCGCGGCCAAACCGCCCGCAAAAGTTACGGCATGCTCCTCCGCAATTCCAACATCAAAAAACCTATTTTTGTATTTATTTTTAAATTCTTTAAGCCCCGTGCCACTCGTCATTGCAGCCGTTATCGCACAAATTTTTGGGTTTTTTTCTGCAATTTTGCAAATCGTCCTTCCGAATTCACTTGAAAATGTCTGTGAATTACTGCCGAAATTCACGCCCTCTTGCGCGTTAAAAGAAGAAACACCATGATAAACCCCGGGGTTTTCCTCGGCAGGTTTATAGCCTTTTCCTTTTGTGGTAATAACATGCACAACGGTTGGCTTATTAAGGCTTTTTGCAATATTAAAAGCCTTTTCCAGCTGATTTAAATTATGCCCGTCAATAGGCCCATAATAAGAAAAACCCATATCTTCAAAAATATTATTTGGGTTAACAACTTTTTTTACAACCGATTTAAAATATTTCATCAAATCTTTCATTTTAATGCCTATGCTTGTTTTATTAAGCACTTTTTCCATAATATTTTTAGCTTTCAAATAAGAGGGCCTAATTCTGGCTGCGGCCAAATATCTGGCAACCGCCCCAACATTTTTGGAAATTGACATTTGGTTATCATTTAAAACGATTATAAAATTTTTTTTGAATCTTCCGGCATTGTTAAGACCCTCATAAGCAAGGCCGCCGGTTAATGCACCGTCCCCTATAACCGCCACTGTATACCCGGTTTCATCATTTATTTTTTTTGCACAGGCAAGACCAAGCGCAGACGAAATAGAAGTACTGCTGTGCCCCTGAGTAAACGCATCGTATGTGCTTTCTTTTCTATTTGTGAAACCGGATATTCCGTTTTCTTTTCTTATGGTGTCTATTTTTTCAAGTCTACCCGTAAGCATTTTATGAACGTAGCTTTGATGGCTTACGTCCCACACAATTTTATCTTCTAAATCATTAAAAACCTTATGAAGCGCAACCGTAAGTTCCACGGCTCCAAGGTTAGAAGCTAAATGCCCGCCGTTATTTGAAATAACTTCAATTAATTTTTCTCTTATTTCTTCGCAAAGTTTATTAAGATCTTTTATTTTATTTAAATCTTTTGGGCTTTTTATTTTACTAAGTAAAGTATTTTCGTTTTTTTGAGAATTATCTTTCATTTTTTAAATACTTCTTTCTTTTATTAAAGGTACTATTCAATTATAGCACATTTATGCAATTCTTGACACCAAATAATCTGAAAAAGCCTTTAAAAAACCCGAGTCTCCCCCAATTTTATCAAGGAATTTCTTTGCACTTTCGTTAAGGTTTTTCACAAATATTTCGGCATCTTTTTTATCGCCAAAAAATTTTAATTTTTCAAAATCGCCGTCAAGCATATCGTCAACAAGCTGAAAAATCAAACCTACATTTTTGCCGTAATTTTCGGCATACGAAATCATTTTTTGATCCGCACCCGCCAAAATCGCACCTGTTTTCACGCTTGCAATTATTAACTTGGCTGTTTTTAATAAATAAACATTTAAAAGTTTTTCTTTGGTGTATTCATTTGAGTTTAAATTTAAGTCCATACTCTGCCCCGAAACCATTCCAGATGGACCCGCACAGTGTGCAAGCGCATTTATGGCTTTTAAAATGGATTTATGATCAATCTCATCAAACCCGGAAGAAACAAGCTCAAAAGCGTAAGTAAGAAGTGCATCTCCGGCCAAAAGAGCTGTGTTTTCCCCAAAAACAATATGATTACACTTTTTCCCCCTGCGAAAAGTATCGTTATCCATGCATGGCAAGTCATCGTGAATCAGGGAATACGTATGTATCATCTCCACAGCTGCGGCAAATTTAAGAATTTCTTTGTTTTTTCCACCGCAAAGCTCATACATCCCCAGCATAAGCACAGGTCGAACCCTTTTCCCTTTCGAAAAAAGGCTATATTCCATCGATTTAAAAAGATTTTTTTCTATAGCAGGCTTACACCCCATCATATATTCTTTTAAAAAAACTTCCGTTTCATGAGCATATTTTTGTATTTTTTCCTGATAATTCATTATTTTATATCTCCATTTTTTATTTAGCATCTATTACTGTAATTTTCTGCTCTGCTTTTTCCAGCATTTCTTTACATACATTGCTGATTTCCATGCCTTTTTCATAAAGTGCTAAGGAATTTTCCAGCGTTTCTTCTCCGCTTTCCAGTTTTTCTACTATTTCCTCAAGAGTTTTTAAATTTGTTTCAAAATCATTTTTAATTTTCCTCATAATATAGCCCCTTCTGATTTAAAATTATAATTTTTTTATATCGCTTAAAGTACATTCGGCAGTTCCGTCTGAAAAAACAATTTTTACACGATCGTTATTTTTTAATTTTTTTACGCTTTTAATCCTTTTGTCATTAAGCAAAACTATTGAATAGCCCTTTTTTAAAACATTTTGAGGGCTGCACAGCTGCAATTTGGAGAAAAGCAGTTTGTGTTTTTCATTTAGTCTGCCAAAATTCAGTTTAAAAGCTATGTTTAAATCTTTTAAAGCATCTTCCAAGTCTATTTTGTAATCTTCTACAATTCTTTTCGGAGAAAACCTTTTTAAATCTTCGGCTATCTGAGCGTAAACGTCCTTTAGCTTTTCAATTTTAAATTCAAGCGCCGTTTGCATGTCTTTTTGATATTTTTCAAAAATTATTTTTAAATTTTCTTTGTCCGGAGTAGCAATTTGAGCTGCAGCAGAAGGCGTTGCCGCACGTTTATCCGCCACAAAATCGCAAATTGTAAAGTCCGTTTCGTGACCAACAGCAGAAATAACAGGAATCTTTGAGCTAAATATTGCCCTTGCAACTTCTTCGCTGTTAAACGGCCACAAATCCTCCGCAGAGCCACCGCCACGCCCCACAATCATTACGTCAACTGAATCTTTTTCTTTATTAAAATAATTTATCCCTTCTGCAATTTTCAAACCGGCCTTTTCGCCCTGCACTTCTACAGGATACAAAACAATTTCGCAAATTGGGTATCTTTTTTTTGCCACCGTTTTAATGTCATGAATAACAGCTCCAGTTTCAGAAGTCACCACGCCTATTTTTTTGGGATACTGCGGCAAAGGCTTTTTTAAAGCTTCGTCAAATAAGCCCTCTGCCTGCAGCTTTATTTTAAGCTGCTCAAAAGCCATATACACAGAACCCAATCCATCGGGCTGAATATTTTCCACATATATTTGGTACTGCCCCGAAACTTCATAGCAAGACACCCTGCCGCAAACCACAACTTTCATGCCGTCGCAAACATTAAATGGCACTCTGGAAGCATACTGAGAAAACATTACCGCTCGAACGACACTTCTTTCGTCTTTTAAGGAAAAATAAACGTGTCCGCTTGGGGAATGTCTTTTAAAATTAGAAACTTCGCCCATTACAAAAATTTTAGATAAATTTTCGTCCATTTCAAATCGGGTTTTTATATACAAATTAAGCTGCGAAACAGTAACAGTATTAATATTCATGATTTCACCTTAAAAATCTAAATTATTTGCAATTGCCCCTAAAACTCCGTTCACATAAGATGCTTCTTCTTTTGTGCTATATTTTTTGGCAATCTCCACCGCCTCGTTTATTACCACACTTTTTGGGGTTTCTTTTAAAAACATCATTTCAAAAATAGCAAGCCTAAGAACAGAAATAGCCGTTCTTGTTAATCTGTCTTTTGACCAATGTTTTATGTTCTCTTCAATATAAAAATCAATTTTTTCTATGTTTTCCAGAACACCGCTAAAAAGCTTGCCGGAAAATTCGCTTATTTTTACTTCTCTTGCCGATTTGGCATTATCAATTATCTCCTCGGCCGTATTAAACCCAAAAGTACTTTCAAATAAAAATATAAATGCTTGCTCGCGTGACTGAGTTCTGTTCATTTATTGTTTCCTCGCTCTACTATATTATTCAATATTTACATTAACAAAGTATGTTCCATATATCCAGCACTGATTAAAACCATTTATTTTTAAATTTACCGGCATCTCCATCGATCCTGAAAACTCTTTATTTTCATCAAATTTTATTTCGGCGTAAATATCAGATGGTTTTAAACTGTTTATCTTTACTGCAGGACCAACAACGGTAACATTTAAATTGCCGTTATATACGCTTGCTTTTTTACCGTTTGGAACATTTTTAAAGTCAAATTCATTTATATTCAAAGTTTTTTCTTTAAAATGCGCAAGATTTAAGTTTACCTCTGCAGAGTATGTGTTATTAAGACTTTTGCAGCCTTCCGGCAAATTAATCGCACGCGTAAAGGTGTTATTTTGAACATTTACTTCATTAAAATTAATTTCGTCAAGTTTAATTTCTTTAATTGAACTTACAATTTTTTCGGGGCCTGCAATTTCAAGCGACGACGGAGAAACTTTTACTAAATCTTTGCCTAAACTAAGTCCCGACGGTAAATTTGAAAAATTGGCAATTAAATCAACTTTTTTCTTCATTAATACCGGCACACTTACTTCCACTTCGTTAATGCTGCTTTTAATGGTTTCGCTGGTAATTTGCTGGCCGTAATCATCGTACAAAAGAATTGGGGTTTTAAGCATTACGGTAGAGTCAACCTCACCGGGAATATCCGCTTTAACAACCACTTTTTTTATCTTTGAAATTTCTTTTTCCGGGCCGGAAAGAGTAACTTTTTGCGTGGATAAAATAGTATTTCCCACGTAGTAATCGGATTTTGGGGTAAAGTTTATCTGGGGTTCAATTGTAAACTCAGATTCCCTGTATCTATCCACCATAACCGTTACAACCGACGGCTTAACATCGGAAACTATTTGATAATCCTGCAAAACCCCAACTTTTTTTGCCGAAAGCTCCAAAGTATAATTACCCGGCGACATTATTGTACTTGCCGCTTGGGGCGCAGTAATTTGTATATCATTTTTTGTAACTTGCCCCACAACAATTCTATTTCCTGCTATATCTACCCTTGCCGTTAAATTTTCACCACCGAATATTCTAAGACCATCTTGAACGGCGCTTTCCGACAGCTGTATATTAACAGGTATATCAGAAATCGTTACCGGGGCACTTTCGCTGTTACTGGAAGAAATAGCAATCCATGTAACCACAGATGCAACCAAAGAAAACAGCATAACAAATTTATTGTTATAAAAGAGTTTCCCTATTTTTATTCTTTTTAGTTTTTTAATAAAAAAATTATTTTTAAACATTTTTTCTTTCACTTTCCTAAAAAATTATTTAATCAATTACTTATTTATCAATCAAAAATTTATTTAAATCTTTTTTTAGAGAATTTGTATCATCATAGCTTTTTAAAACACCATTTAAAGCTATTGACATTTTACCCGTTTCCTCTGAAACAACCACAGCCACAGCATCCGAATTTTCGCTTATGCCTATTGCTGCGCGGTGCCTTGTGCCCAAGTCTTTGCTTAAACTGTTATTTTTTGTAAGCGGCAAAATACAACCACCGGCATAAAGAATGTTATCTCTTACTACCAAAGCGCCATCATGAAGTGGAGCTTTATTATAAAAAATATTACATATAAGCGGCACCGAGGGTTTAGATTTTATTATAGTTCCTGTGTCTATAATTTCGCCAAGCTTTGTTTTTCTTTCAATAATTATCAGAGCGCCCATTTTTTCTTCGCTAAGTGAATAGACGGCATCAGAAATAATAGTTATCAAGCGTTTGCGATCACGAGTATATGCATCTTCATCTTTTTTTATGCTACTAAGAGAAAGTTTGTCGCTAATATTACTCCTGCCAAGCTGCTCCAAGGCCCTTCTTAGTTCCGGCTGAAACACTATTAAAAGTCCAAATACACTGAACTGAAAAACATTACTAAATATAGTACTCAGCATTTTAAAATGCAACTGGCACGCCAAAAAGTACCCCACCAGCACTATTATTATTCCTTTTACAAGCTGCCCGGCTCTGGATTCACGCACAATTTTTGTAAGGCCGTAAATTAAAACGGCAACAATCAGAATATCAAAAAAATCATATATTGTAAACGTCCTGAAAAGGCTTTTAAAAGATAAAAGCACGCCATCTAAAAAATCCATAATTTTCTCCATTTTTAATTAAAAATATTAAGTGTCAACTTAAAAAAGCTAACACTTAAATTTTACCATATTTATTTTTTGTTTCAAGTAATATAGTTTTAAAATTTTAAAAAATTTAATTTTTATTATTTGATACCAACCGAACACGCTTTAAAGGGTTATAAGCATCCGTATATATTTTACTAAGGTCCGAGGTCCCGTAAATTTCAAAAATATTAATTGGCTGTCTAATTGAATGCATTATTTCCACATTATTACCCAAAATAACATCATCTTTTTTAATTAATAGTTCATATAAAATAATGCTTGGCTGCATACCGGTTTCTTCTTTTAAATAATCTTCTATATTTATATATTTTTTTAAAACATCAACTTTACTTTTTTTAACTATCAAATCCTTAGCAACGATATGAGAGCGATCTTTTTCCCAGAAAGAAAAACAAGTCTTCCCAAAATATTGATCACCCGAATTAATATCAATATTATCAGAAGCAAAAATGCTACTATCAGAAATTTTTCCACTTGCATAAACAGGTGTAAAAGCTCTTAATCCTCGCTCGCCAGCAGGATTTACATTTTCAAAAAGTGCACACGCAGATAAATATGCCTGAACTTCATTTAAAGTAGGCGGAACCGCAAAAACGGAAAGACGTGAGTTGACCCCATCATCTGGCACGGGCAGTATTCCTACAATTATTTTATCCAAAGGCTTATCATTAAGCGTAGGATCATATTTACAAACAATAGATTTTGCTGCGGAGTTATACGCCTGATTCTTATCAATTTGGTTTTTAATAGCAACGCCTGCACCAATGGTAACTGCTACTCCAACCATTATAGCAGCTGTGGAAATAATAACGTCTTTTGTTTTCATAATATCCCACTTTTTAATTGTTATAATATATCATAATATTTACTTTAGTACATTTTAACATAACGGCGAAAAAAGTCAAATTCTTTTAATAACGCTAACAAGTATGTCTATTTCCTGCTTTGTATTAAATACAGATGGGCTAACTCTTACCGTTCCCGTTTCCAAAGTGCCGGCGAATTCATGAGCGGAGGGCGCACAGTGAAGCCCCGTTCTTACTTCTATTTCATTTCTGTCCAAGATTTTTCCCACCTCGTCGCTAATATAACCTTTTACATTAAAGCTAATAAGCGGGACAAAATATTCTTTAGTCGGCCGAGGCATATAAAGCTTTACAGAGGAAATTTGCTTTAAATTATCATAAAGATACTGCATTAATTTAAGCTCATGATTAAAAATATTGTTTATACCTTTATTTTTAACAAACTCCATACCAGCGCAAAGACCGCAAATTCCAGGTATATTTGGCGTACCGCTTTCAAATTTTTGCGGCATAACTTTCGGCTGGCAAAGTTTCATGGAATCTGTGCCCGTACCGCCTTCTATTATCGTGTCAAGCATTTCATGCTTATCGGTTATGAGCATACCCGTGCCCATAGGGCCATATAAACCTTTATGCCCCGCCAAACACAGAAAATCTATACCCATCTTTCCCACATTAATCGGGACAAGCCCCGCAGATTGCGCACCGTCAACCAAGATTGGGATTTTATAAATATGCGCCAATGCAGCAATTCGCTCCACCGGAAGTTTTACACCCAAAACATTCGACGCATGCGTGCAAATTATTAGTTTTGTTTCGGAATTTATTGCGTTTCTAAAGGAATTTACTGTTTTGTCGTTATCTTCGGGGTAAACTTTTGCCACAGTGTAGCTTACTCCTATCGTTTTTTCCAGTTTACTAAGCGGTCTCATAACGGCATTATGCTCCATGCACGACGTTACCACATGATCTCCCGGCTTTAAAAGGCCTTTTATTACCATATTTAATGCTTGAGTGCAGTTAAGAGTAAATGCTACATTTTCGGGCGATTTTGCACCGAATAATTCACTTGCTGTTTTTCTGCATTGCCAAACTTTCCCGGAGGAATTTCTGGAAAGTTTATGTCCGCTCCTGCCGGGGTTGGCGCCAAATTTCTTCATACTAAGTGCCACAGCGTTATTTACCATAATCGGTTTTGGATATGTTGTGGCAGAATTATCAAAATATATCAATTTTAATTTACCTCCTTTTCTTTTAAAAAAATAATCACTTTATTTTAAAGAAAAGCCATAGCAAAATGATTTTTCTTCACTATACATATTATGAAAAGAAATGGCAAAATGACAAAAACCCAGGCCCCGATTTGCCTGAGTTTTAATTTTAAAATTTAGTTTATTAAACACACCGCATGAGCAGAAATTCCTCTGTTTTCCCCCGTAAATCCAAGTCCTTCTTCCGTTGTGGCTTTTATGTTTATTTGCTCCAAACTTATTTTGCAAGCTGAGGATATATTACTTTTCATTTTGTCTATGTAAGAAGATAATTTAGGGCTCTGAGCGATAATTGTTGCATCTATGTTTTCTATTTCATAGTTTTTTTCTTTAAGAATCCGGCAAACATGCCCCAAAAGCTTTAAACTGCTTATGTTTTTGTATTTAGGGTCTGTGTCCGGGAAGTGTTTTCCTATATCTCCAAGCCCGGCAGCACCCAAAAGTGCGTCCATAATTGCATGAACAAGAACGTCCGCATCGGAATGGCCCAAAAGCCCTAAATTATAAGGTACATCAACGCCGCCCAAAATTAATTTTCTGCCTTTGGCTAATTTATGCACATCGTATCCATGACCAATCCTCATAAAGCACCTACTTTACACCGAAAAGATTTTTAGCATTTTGTTTTGTGATTTCAAAAACTTCTTTTAAATCAATATTTTTTATCTCAGAAATTTTTTCTGCGGTATATTTTATATAAGACGAATCGCACCTTTTCCCCCTAAACGGAGCAGGCGCCATATACGGAGCGTCTGTTTCCAGCACAATATGCTCAAGCGAAATATTTTCTGCTACATCAACTATATTTTTTGCGTTTTTAAATGTAACAACTCCGCCAATACCAATATACATACCCAATTTTATTACTTCTTTTGCCATTTCCAAGCTGCCGGAAAAACAATGCACCACGCCCCTTGGTTTATGCTTTTTTAAAATTTCCATAGTATCCGCATGGGCTTCTCTGTCGTGAACAATAACCGGCAAATCATGTTTTATGGCAAGCTTTACTTGACTTTCAAATAAAGCTTTTTGCTGCTGTTTATTTTCTTTTGTGTAATGATAATCAAGGCCTATTTCGCCTACCCCAACAACTTTTTTGCCGCTTAAAATTAATTTTTCAAGCCGGGAGATATAATCTTTTGGAGTGCTTGAAATATTCTCCGGGTGAATTCCAACAGCGGCGTAAATATAAGGATAATTTTCCGAAAGATTTATCGATTTTTTAGAAGATTCTATATCTGCGCCGGCATTTATCACGGCATAAATATTATCATTCGGAAGAGAGCTTAATTTTTCTTCTCTGTCCTCATTGAATGCAGAGTCATCATAATGGGCATGCGTATCGAATATCAAACTCATGTTTTTCTCCTTTAACTAAGTTTGCTGCCGGGCGCCAAATTATCCACAAATATAACTTTAACCGCACCATCTGGACATGTGGCTGCAAGTATCATTCCGTGGCTTTCCACTCCGCAAAGTTTTGCGGGTTTTAAATTAGAAACCAAAATTACACTTTTCCCCACCAATTCTTCGGGAGAATAATATTGTGAAATACCCGAAACCACAGTTCTTTCACCAGTTCCATCGTCAACTAAAAGTTTAAGAAGCTTTTTGGATTTTTTAACCGGTTCGCACTCTTTTATTTTTGCTACTATAAGACTTACTTTGGCAAAATCTTCTATGTCGATTAAACTTACCACGTTTTCATTTTTAGGTTCGCTCTTTTTGGCATCGTAAAGGCTATTAAGAGCTTCTATTTCTTTTTCAACATCAATTCTCGGGAACAGCACTTCGCCTTTTTTTACTATAATACTTTTTGGTAGTTCGCCCCATTTAGAAATGGAATCCCACGTGCGAACTTCTTTCCCCGCACCTATTTGCCGCCAAATTTTTTCAGACGTGCTAGGCATTACTGGGTAAATAAGCACGGAAATTATTCTTAAAACTTCACAAAGATTATAGAGTACTGCCGCCAATCTGCTGCGTTTTTTCTCGTCTTTTCCAAGTTGCCATGGCATTGTTTCGTCAATATATTTATTGCACTTTGAAATAAGCAACCAAACCTCACCCAAAGCACCCGAAAAATTATATTTATCCATTAATTCTTCATATTTTTTACAAACATTCATTGCAACGAGAGCTAATTCATTATCAATATTACCGATCTTTTGATCATCCGGCAGTGTTCCGCCAAAGTATTTTTCTATCATCGCTACACTGCGAGAAAGAAGATTACCCAAATCATTAGCCAAATCAAAATTAATTCTCTTTATAAGCGCCTCGTTTGTAAAAAGCCCGTCTGAACCAAACGAAAATTCTCTCATTAAAAAATATCTTAAAGCATCAACGCCGTAACGCTCCGACAAAACAACAGGATCAATCACATTTCCTTTTGACTTAGCCATTCTGCTTCCGTCACCAAATAAAATCCAGCCATGACCATAAACTTGTTCAGGCAGAGGCAAACCGAGTGCCATAAGAATCGCCGGCCAAATAATAACATGAAACCTAACTATTTCTTTGCCTACAAAATGAATATTTGCAGGCCAATATTTTTTATAATTGCTATCATCTTTTGAACCATAGCCCTGCGAAGTAATATAGTTCGTCAGTGCATCAAGCCAAACATAAACAACGTGATTTTTATCAAAATCAACAGGTATTCCCCATTTAAAACTTGTTCTGCTGACGCACAAATCGTCAAGACCATCTTTTATAAACTGGATCATCTCGTTTTTTCTGCCTTCCGGGCAAATAAATCTTGGGTGCTTTTTATAATAGTCAAGCAGTTTATCACCGTATTTTGAAAGTTTA
>JAFRJS010000013.1 GCA_017432165.1 Clostridia bacterium
AAAAGAAGCGCTGAATATGATGGGGTTCAATTGCGGTAAATGCCGTATGCCACTTTATGAACTTAGCGAAGAAAACAGATATAAAGTTAAGTCTACCTTAAAAAAATACGGGCTAATATAAATTAATAAAACGGATGGTGAAAAATAGCATTATAATTAATGCTTAAAGGTATGAAGATTATAATTTGTGGTTACTGTGGAAAAATGGGACAAGCGGTGAAGAAAGCCGCGAAAAATGATCCTGAGTGTGAAGTTGTTGCGGGTGTTGATATTAATTCCTTTGAAAATGCCGAAATCCCGGTGTATAAGAATATAAACGAGGTAAAAGAAACGGCAGATGTGGTTATTGATTTTTCCAATCCCTCTGCTTTAAATGGGCTAATCGATTACTGCAAAAGCACAAAAACACCTGCGGTTATATGCACAACGGGGCTCTCAAGCGAGCAAATCGAAAAAATAAAAGAAGCTTCGGAGGTTTTACCGATTTTTTATTCCCGCAATATGTCTTTGGGCGTTAATTTGCTTGCGGAACTTTCTAAAATTACAGCCAAGATTTTAGGCGTCGATTTTGACATAGAAATAATTGAAAAGCACCATAATCAAAAAATAGATGCTCCAAGCGGTACAGCATTAATGCTTGCGGAGGAAATTTCAAGCGAAATTCCAAGCGACGTGGACTATGTTTTTGACAGAACAAAAACAAGAAAACCTCGCAGCAAAAACGAAATAGGAATTCATTCTGTGCGCGGAGGAAGTATAGTTGGAGATCATGAAGTTGTTTTTGCCGGCAACAAAGAAATTGTTTCGCTTGCTCATCATGCGGAGTCTAGAGAAATTTTTGCAAACGGAGCGATAAAAGCAGCAAAGTTTTTGATGAGTGGAGAAATCGGCTTTTATACCATGAAAGATATGATTAAAAGGACTCTTAGTTTTAATCTGAGTGCAAGATAAGTAAAAACACAATTTTTAAAGGGGTAACTTAAAAAATGAAAGCGTTTTTAGCAATAAAATATTATGAAGATATGAGAAATAAAAACCTTATCGAATCTATTTGCAATAGTTTTGAAAGCCGGAATATAGAAACGTTTGCTTTTGCAAGAAATATTCAAAAATATGATGCAAAAAGTTTTTTGGGCCAAAATGTTATGGAAACGGCTTTTGAAGAAATAAAAAAATCCGACATTTTTATCATCGATGCTTCCGAGATGAGCATTGGGATTGGCCTAGAAGCTGGGGTCGCGTACTGCAATAGTGTTCCGATTTATCTTATAGCGAAGAAGGATTGCTATGTTTCGAATTCAATAAAAGAAATAGCAAAAAAATCATATTTTTATAGCTCACCCGAAGAGCTTTTAGATTGGAATATTCTTGATTAAAAAATTTAAAGAGGTGCAAAATTGTATAAATTAAAAAAGAAAGAGATGAACGCAAGGCTTGGTGAGTTTAAAACCCCTCATGGCGTAATAAAGCTTCCGGGTTTTATGAATGTTGCTACTTGTGGGGCGATTAAAGGCGCTGTTTCTGCGGTGGATTTAAAAAACATTAAATGCCAGGTTCAGCTTTGTAATACTTATCATCTGCATTTGCGTCCAGGCGACGAAGCTGTAAAGGCTATGGGCGGGATAAGGAAATTTACTTCTTGGAATGGCCCGGTTCTTACCGATAGTGGCGGCTTTCAAGTGTTTTCTCTTGCAAAACTTAGAAACATAAAAGAAGAGGGTGTGACTTTTTCTTCTCATATTGACGGCCGTAAAATTTTTATGGGACCCGAAGAGAGCATGCAGATACAGTCTAATCTTGCTTCTACGATTGCTATGGCTTTTGACGAATGTATTGCCAATCCGGCCGAGTATACTTACACAAAAAATTCCTGTGCAAGGACAGTAAGATGGCTTAAAAGATGCAAGAAAAAGTTGGACGAGCTTAATTCACTGGATACTACGCTAAATAGAGAGCAAATGCTTTTTGGGATAAATCAAGGCAGCACTTATAAAGATATTAGAATAGACCATATGAAAGAAATTCGCGATCTGGATTTAAACGGCTATGCAATAGGCGGTTTAGCCGTTGGGGAAACGGCGGAAGAAATGTACGAAACCATTGAAGCGGTTGAACCATATATGCCGGAGGATAAACCACGCTATTTGATGGGTGTAGGAACGCCGCTTAATATACTAGAAGCCGTTGCCAGGGGTGTGGATTTAATGGACTGCGTAATGCCCAGCAGAAATGCAAGGCACGGAAAAATTTTCACGTGGCAAGGCGCAATAAATATTTTAAATGCAAAGTATGAGCGAGATGAGTCGCCACTTGATGTAAATTGCGATTGCCCTACGTGCAAAAATCATTCAAAAGCGTACATAAGGCACCTTTTAAAAAGCGGCGAAATGCTTGGAATGCGCCTCGCGGTTATGCATAATCTTTATTTTTACAATAGCCTTATGGAGAAAATTAGAGAAGCTCTTGAAAACGAGACGTTTGAAAAATTTTATAATCATTACAAAAAAATATTTTAAAAAGCAGTTGATAGTTGTTTGTTAGTGGTATAAAATGTTGTTGAGGATTAATACTTTTATAAATTATATTAGAATCGAAAGGGTGTTTAATATGTATTGTTTACCGTTAGATATTAAAAAAATAACGCCTATAGATGATTTAAAATACAAAGGTTTTCACCCTTTTGATAAGAAAAAAGTAATTAAAGAAGTAAACAATTTGATAGAAGCCTATAACGACACAATGCGGTATTTAAATTACTTTCTAGGGAAAGGAGATAACCCGAATTGTTATAACAATATTGAACATGACATATTAGAAAAGAAAAAACTGTCACTTCATTTTAGCTATTTAACTCAATTCCAAGGGGAAATAGGGTTAAATAGTAAAACTATGTTTGAAAGAATTATGTATCTAAAAGAACGTGAATTTATTGAAAAAATTAAAAAACTCACATCCTCAGGTAAAACATTAAGTGAAATCGAAAGCGAAGTTACACTTTATTCACATAAAATGCAGATGTGGGAAAATGAAATGATTGAGGCTATTAGAGAATGTCTCAAAGCAGGATGGGAACGTGTTTTAAAAAGTGAACTAAAAAGAAAACAAAAAAGCAGGCAAAAACAATTAAAAGATAAATTTATTAAATATAAAAAAGAATTGCAAAAGTCTAAAAAAACTCAAAAAGAAGAAGAGTTTTTAAAAGTGATAGAAAAATTAGTTGCTATATTTTCCGGGAATGGAAAAAATCTTTCGTCTGATGATGTTTCAGTTTTACAATGTTGTTTTGGTGAAAATCGTAATTGGGCAAGCTCTTGGAAATGTGAAATGGAAACCAAATATAATCCGTTTCCGCTATTAAATAATCTTACAAATCGTGTTGTTATAATGCTGTATGCTATGATAACGGACAGGGGTGGCAAAGGAATAGACGAATGTATAAATTGTTATTTGCATTAATGTAAAAAACCAGTTGCAAAAAGAAAATTTTAATGTTATAATTAATAGGTTGACAAAACTACACACGTCGGTGGGAATACAAAATACACAGGTGGCCCGGGCATGGCTGATTGCCGGCGGAGGAAAAACCAAGGAGGAAATTTTTATGTCAGTAGTATCAATGAAACAACTTTTAGAAGCAGGTGTTCACTTTGGGCACCAAACTCGCAGATGGAATCCGAAAATGGCTGAGTACATTTTTACACAGCGTAACGGGATTTACATCATCGATCTTCAAAAAACCGTTAAAAAGCTTGAGCAGGCTTACAATTTCGTAAAAGAAGTTACCGAGCAAGGAAAATCTGTTTTGTTTGTTGGGACAAAAAAACAAGCCCAGGAATCGGTTAAGTCAGAAGCAATAAAATCGGGGTCTTATTTTGTAAATGCAAGATGGCTCGGAGGTATGCTTACCAACTTTTCAACAATTCGCAAAAGAGTTAACAGACTTAATCAATTAAAAGTTATGGAATCAGATGGCACTTTTGAACTTTTGCCAAAAAAAGAAGTGGGTAAACTTCGCTTGGAAATAGAAAAATTAGAAAAATTCCTTGGCGGAGTTAAAGATATGAAAGAGCTTCCCGGCGCACTTTTTGTGGTGGATCCCAAAAAAGAACGTATTGCCGTTGCAGAAGCTAAAAAACTCGATATACCGGTAATTGCTATCGTGGATACAAACTGCGATCCGGACGATGTTGACTATGTAATTCCCGGAAACGACGACGCAATTCGTGCCGTTAAACTTATCTGCTCGGCTATTTCTCAGGGAATTATTGAAGGTAAAGAAGGAACAATTCCGGAAGAAGAAATAACAGAAGTTATTGACGATGACCTGGCAAAGGAAATGATTGATAATTCAGAAGCTGAAACTGAAGTTGAAACTGAAACTAAAAACGAAAACGGCGAAACTGCCGAAGAAAAATAATTTCGTAATAAATAAATCTGCATTGCTTAGTGTTTAATTTTTAAACATTAGGCCTTGCGCCGATTTTAATAATTTTTAGGAGGAATTTTTGTGGGCTTTACAGCTAAAGATGTAAAAGAATTAAGAGAAAAAACCGGTTGTGGAATGATGGATTGCAAAAAAGCACTTGCGTCTTCTGACGGAAATATGGAGGCAGCAATAGACTTTTTAAGAGAAAAAGGATTGGCAGCCGCAACAAAAAAAGCTTCTCGCGTTGCAGCAGAAGGCTTGGCAATGGCATACACAAATAGTGACTGTACTTTAGGTGTTGCAATAGAAGTAAATTCAGAAACTGACTTTGTCGCAAAAAATGCAGAGTTCCAGGCTTTTGTTAAACTTTGTGGTGAAACCATAATGGAAAAAAATCCCGAAAGTGTTGAAGATTTGCTAAAATTAACAGCCACAGACGGAAAAACAATTGAAAATATACTTCAAGAAAAAATACTTACAATTGGTGAAAACCTTAAAATTAGACGTTTTAAACGCTTTGACGGAGTGGTTTCCGGTTACGTTCACGCAAACGGAAAAATCGGCGTTCTTGTTAAATTTGATGTAAAAGATACTGAAGCTGCAAAAACAGATGCATTTAAATCATATGCAAAAGATGTTGCCATGCAAATTGCGGCAGTAAACCCGCTTTATTTGGAGCCTTCTGATGTACCGGAAGATGTTTTGGCGCACGAAAGAAAAATTCTTAAAGAACAAATTGTAAGCAGCGGTAAGCCGGAAAATATTGCAGAAAAAATCGTTGAAGGTAGGATTGGCAAGTTCTATAAAGAAGTTTGCTTGACAAATCAAGTGTTTGTTAAAGACAGTAGCGTTAATGTTGCTGAGCATACAAACAATATTGCAAAAGAACTTAATACGCAGATTAAAATTGTTTCTTTTGTAAGGTTTGAAAAAGGCGAAGGAATCGAGAAAAAAGAGGATAATTTTGCCGACGAAGTTGCCGGAATGATAAAATAATTTAAAAATTAAAACTAAATCATGTTGACCTGATTTTAAGGGGTTGGCATGATTTATTTGATAGATTGCAAGGAGTTTCCAGTGGTTAATCTTAATGAAAATTATTTAAAAAATTTTATTAGCAGCGAAGAAATTGAAAAATTTCAAAGCAAAGTAAACGAAATAAACAGCGAGATAAATTATTGCTCGGAAAATGAAAATGATTTTAAGGGATGGGTTACTTTGCCGTCCAAATTTTCTAAAGATGACGTAAAAAAAATAAATGAAGCCGCTGAGTTCATAAAAAATAATGCTGATGTTTTTATTGTAATCGGGATAGGCGGTTCATATTTGGGCGCTAAAGCATCAATTGATTTTTTGCATTCCGAAAATTACAATTATTTAAGAAAAAACACGCCAAAAATATTTTTTGTTGGGAATAACATTAGTTCCGGCTACATCGAAGAAATACTTGAAATTTGTAAGGATAAAGATGTTTGTGTAAATGTTATTTCAAAATCGGGCGGAACCATGGAAACGGCGATTGCGTTTAGAATTTTTAAAAAATTTATGGAAGAAAAGTATGGCAAAAAAGAAGCCGGAAAAAGGATTTTTTGTACTACCGATAAATCAAAAGGGACTCTTCTTAAACTAGCTAAAAAAGAAGGATATAAACGTTTTGAAATTCCGGATAATGTAGGTGGAAGGTATTCTGTGCTAACAGCCGTTGGACTTTTGCCTGCCGCAGTTTCCGGAGGAAATATAGAAGATATTTTAAAAGGTGCAATTCGGGCTGAAAAAGATTTTTTGCAGGCGGATTTGAAGAAGAATTCGTGTTATAGGTATGCGGTTATTAGGAATATTCTTTATAACAAAGGAAAAAGTGTAGAAATAATAGCAGGATACGAGCCAAGACTTGATATGTTTTTTGAGTGGTGGAAGCAACTTTTTGCCGAAAGTGAAGGAAAAAATGAAAAAGGAATTTTTCCGTCTTCGGCTGTGTTTTCCGGAGATTTGCACTCGCTTGGTCAATTCATTCAGCAAGGTAGTAGAATTATATTTGAAACTGTTATAAAATCAGATTGTAAACTTGGTAAGTTAACCATACCCGAAAGCAAAGAAAATTTAGATGAGCTGAATTATTTGCAGGGTAAAAGCTTAAACTATATAAATAAAAAAGCTTTTGAAGCCACTATAAATGCACATACTGATGGCGGCGTACCGAATATTTTAATAGATATTAAAGATTTTAGCGAAGAAACTTTGGGATATTTAATTTACTTTTTTGAAAAAGCGTGTGCGATGTCGGGTTATTTAATGGGTGTAAATCCGTTTAATCAGCCTGGAGTCGAAAATTACAAAAAGAAAATGTTTACTCTTTTGGAAAAGCCGGGATATAATTAAATTTTTAAAAATGAGGGTTTGAAAAATGGGATTTAGAAATTTAGAAGAAACAAAACGAGAAAAAGACGGAATAGTTTATTTTGTGCGTAAAAACATAGCATCAGCAGGAAGTGAATTTGAAAGATTTGCAATACAAACTCATTTTGTAAAGCAAGGTGAATCTTACTTGGAGCTTATTAATAAGTACGTTATGCCGTTTTATGAAAAAGGCGATGTGCTTTCTATTAGTGAAAAAGTTATTTCAATGTGCCAAGATAATACCGTGAGTAAAAAAGATGTAAAGCTTGGTTTTTGGGCAAAATTTCTTTCTAAGTTTGCGTCTTCCAATAATAGGGGAGTAGCTATGGACGAGCCTTATAAGCTGCAGCTTGCAATAAATCTTGCGGGACTTCCGAGAATTTTACTTGCCAGTTTTTGTTCTGCAGTTACTAAGCTTTTTGGAATGAAAGGCGTTTTTTATAAAATTGCGGGGAACGATATTGATGGGATAGATGGTTTTTATATGCATTCTTCTTTTGATGTTTACCATGATATTGCGCTTTTGAACCCAAAAAATCCGGATAAAGTTTGCAGCGAAATAGAAAATGCATTTAATGTTCAGTGTATGATAGTGGATGCAAATGATTTTGGTGTGAATATTTTGGGGAGAAGCAAAGGAATAGAAAGTTTGTCGGACGAATTTTTAATTTCACTCGTAAAAGATAATCCCGCAGGGCAATCTGACGAACTTACCCCGTTTATACTTGTAAAAAACGTCGCAAGCAATTCATAAATTAAATTATTAAAACTACTTGACAAGTTCGGTAAATAATTATATAATGTTATTACCGATGCTTATGCGGATTTTTTATTGCGTTAAAAGAGGAGGTGCCAAGTAATGGCAATAGTACCTAAAAGAAAACATTCTAAAGCCAGAAGAAACACAAGACGTTCTAACGTTTGGAAATTAGAAGCTCCGGCTTTGAGCAGATGTTCAAAATGCGGCGCGTTTAAATTAATTCATAGAGTTTGCAAATCTTGTGGATATTATAGGAATAGAGAAGTTGTAAAAAAAGAAGCATAAAATATAAATTTTGTTTTTAACTAAGAAATATTTTTATGTTAGAGGAGGAGAAATCCTTCTCTATTTTCTTAAAAAACTATATAAACCGAGGAAGTGAAAAAATGTCAAAACCGGTTGTTGCTTTGGTTGGAAGACCTAATGTTGGTAAATCTACACTGTTTAATAAATTAATCGGAAAGCGTGTTTCGATTGTAGATGATACTCCTGGAGTTACTCGTGACAGAGTTTATGGGGAGTGCGAGTGGAGAAATCGCAAAATTTCGCTGATTGATACCGGAGGAATTGAACCTTATAAAAATAATGACGTTATTTTAAGCGGAATGCAGCACCAAGTTCAGCTGGCGATTGATTTTGCCGATGTGGTTGTTTTTGTGGTGGACGGTAAACAGGGTATGGTTTCCACAGATAAAGAAATTGCAGCAATGCTAGTTAAATCCGGTAAGCCGATTGTTTTGTGCGTTAATAAACTTGATAATATTGGCACCGAAGATTATGATTTTTATGAGTTTTATAATCTTGGGCTTGGTGACCCTGTAAAAGTTTCATCCGTGCATGGCCACGGAACGGGTGATTTGCTTGACGAAATATTTGATTATTTGCCCGAAAATGAAACCGAAGAAGATTCAAACAGCATACAGGTTGCAATTATTGGAAAACCGAATGTTGGTAAATCTTCGCTTATAAATTATGTTTCCGGGCAAGAAAGAAGTATAGTTTCTGATATTGCCGGTACTACCAGGGATACAATAGATACTGTGGTGGAAAACAAGCACGGAATATATAATTTTATAGATACTGCGGGAATCAGAAGGAAAAGCAAAGTAAGCGAAAAAATCGAAAAGTACAGCGTTATAAGGGCAAAGCTTGCCATTGAACGCTCCGACGTTTGTGTAATTATGATAGATGCCACCGAGGGCGCAACAGAACAAGATACAAAAATAGCAGGTTTGGCGCATGAAGCCGGGAAAGCATGCGTTGTGGTTGTTAATAAGTGGGATTTGATTGAAAAAGACGATAAAACCATGGATAAATACAAGAAAAAACTTAAAGAAGATTTTCTTTTTATGTCTTATGCTCCTGTGATTTTTATTTCTGCGAAAACCGGCAAGCGTGTAGAAGGAATTTTTGAAATTATAAATAAAGTTGCAGAGTCTAATTCTATGCGTATTTCAACGGGTGTTTTAAATGATATTCTTTCAAGGGCTGTAGTAAAAACACCTCCGCCAACTCACAAGGGTAAGCGCTTAAAAATTTATTATATGACTGAGGTTAGCGTTAAACCGCCAACATTTGTTTTCTTTGTTAATAAAGCAGAACTTTTTCATTTTTCGTATCAACATTACATTGAAAATAATTTAAGAAAAGTTTTCGGTTTTCAGGGTACGCCCATAAGGTTTATAATCAGAGAAAAATCCGACAGAGAAATATAGTACCGAAAAATGAAGATTAAGATGCTTACACAAAAAGTGTGAGCATTTTAATGCCTATATTATTGATTGTTTGTGTAAAACATGTTATAATAAACTTAAATTCATAAAAATTAATGCTCTTATTTTAAGTTTATAAGAAGGGAAATACATATGTCAGGATTAATAGAAGTTTTATTTTATTACTGGTTACCTTTAATTTTTATAGCTGTAGAATCATATTTAATTGGCGGTGTGAATGCTTCAATAATTGTTACAAAAATTTTTAAATCAGGCGAAGATATCAGAAAAATGGGTAGCGGTAATGCCGGGTTTACAAATGTTTTGCGCACTTTTGGAAAAAAGCTTGCGGTTTGGACTTTTATAATTGATTTTCTAAAGGGCTTTTTGTCGGTTGCTTTTGCCCAGATTATTATAAACTTTTTTAACGTTTCCGGAGTTGAATTCCCGATTTTGACCTTAGCAAAATACCTTGCATGCACTATGTGCGTAATTGGCCATATGTATCCGTGCTTTTTTAAATTTAAAGGTGGGAAGGGAATATTGGCAACTTGGGCGGCAATGTTTCTAGTTGATTATAGGGTCGCTATTGTACTTATAAGTGTGTTTTTAATAGTATTAGTTTTTACCAAAATTGTTTCGGCATCTTCTGTATGTGCAGCGATTTCTTACCCGATAGCGTCTTTTTGCAGTTCATATTTTTGGGTATATAAACAAACGCATAATTTTTACGATGTTTTTGTTCCGGTTTTCTTTTCTTTAATTATCTCAGCGGTGGTTATTTTTAAGCATAAAGAAAATATAAAAAGAATACTAAATAAATCGGAGAAAAAAATATCTGTTGGCAAATAAAAAGGAGTTAAAAAAATGAAATCATACGTAATACATTTTATAAGGCACGGCATGACAGAGGCAAATTTAAATGGTCAATATGCTGGGTCTTGGGATGTGCCGCTTTGCGAGCAAGGCAAGAAAAAACTAGAAGAAATCAAAGAAAAACATGATTATCCATATGTAGAAGAACTCTACGCAAGTCCGCTTTCCAGGTGCAAAGAAACTTGCGGCATACTTTATAATAAATCGCCTATCTTGGTGGAGGGCTTTAAGGAATGCAGCTTTGGTGATTGGGAAGGAAAAACAACCGAGCAGTTAACCTCTAATCCCGATTATTTAAATTGGATTAAAGGCGGCAGTGAAGTTGCACCACCAAACGGCGAAAGCTGGAAAATGTTTTTTGAAAGAGTGTGCAAATCTTTTGAAGATGTTGTGTTGTCTTTGATGAAAAGAGGCGTTACAACTGCGGCAATTTTCACTCACGGCGGAGTAATTATGACAATTCTTTCAAAATACGGTATTCCAAAGGCCCCTTTTTATGATTGGATAGTTGATAACGGCTGTGGATATTCCGTTCGAATAACTCCAGGACTTTGGATGAGGGATAAGATTTTGGAAGTTTACGAAAAAGTTCCGCTTGGAGCCAGCGGTGAGATAGAAGGGAAATTCAAATCGCTTATTGATAATTTAAAATAATTAAAATTACAAAATTGGGAAAGTGAGAAAATGGAAAATTCAAAAAATTTAAGAAATATAGCAATAATTGCGCACGTAGATCACGGGAAAACAACACTTGTGGATCAAATGTTAAAGCAAAGCGGTATATTTAGAACAAATGAATCCGTGGCGGAGCGTGTTATGGACTCAGGGGATTTGGAAAGAGAAAGAGGAATTACAATACTTTCCAAAAACACCTCTGTTATGTACGGCGACGTAAAAATTAATATAGTAGATACTCCTGGTCATGCGGATTTTGGCGGGGAAGTAGAGAGAATACTTTTAATGGTAGATGCCGTTCTTTTGCTGGTTGATGCGTTTGAAGGTTGTATGCCTCAAACCAGATTTGTGCTGAAAAAAGCGCTTAAACTTGGCAAGAAGCCCATAGTTGTTGTAAATAAAGTGGATAGACCTGGTGCAAGGCCTGAAGAAGTAGTGGACGAAGTTTTGGATTTATTCATTGAGCTTGGTGCGGATGAATCGCAAATAGAATTTCCGGTTGTTTATGCTTCGGCGAAAAGTGGCTATGCATTTTTAAATAAAAATGATCCAAAAGAAAACCTTGAGCCTCTTTTTAAAACCATTATAAATGAAGTCCCCGCTCCAAAAGGTAGTGAATCAGGCCCACTTCAAATATTGATTTCAAATATAGATTATGATGAATATATCGGAAGAATTGGAGTAGGTAGAGTTGAACGAGGTATCGCAAAAAATGGTCAAAATGTGGTTCTTTGTAGCCAAGGTGGAAATGAAAAAAATGTAAAAATAGGCAAGCTCTATAAATTTGAAGGCCTAAAAAGAGTTGAAACTGATGAAGCGCCACTTGGCGAGATAGTTTCAATTTCCGGAATAGACGGTCTTAATATAGGCGATACTTTGTGCGATCCAAGTAGTGTTGAACCGCTTCCGTTTGTAAAAATTGACGAGCCTACCGTTTCTATGAATTTTATGGTAAATAATAGTCCGTTTTCGGGCAGGGAGGGTAAATTTGTAACCTCCAGAAATATTCGCGACAGGCTTTTTAAAGAAGTGGAAACGAATGTGTCTATGCGCGTTGAAGAAACTGATTCTGCCGATACATTCAAAGTTTCAGGGAGAGGTGAGCTTCATTTATCTATATTAATAGAAACAATGAGGCGTGAAGGGTACGAATTTCAAGTTTCCAGGCCACAAGTAATAATGAAAGAAATTGATGGCCAGATGTGTGAACCAATTGAAATTTTGGCAATTGAAGTCCCTGAAGAATATGTTGGAGCGGTAATAGAAAAAATCGGTTCCCGAAAAGCAGAAATGACGAATATGTCGCCAAAAGAAAGCGGAACAACGCTTTTGGAATTTAGGGTTCCGTCAAGAGGACTTATTGGGTACAGATCAGAGTTTTTAACCGATACTAACGGAAAAGGAATACTGAATCAAATTTTTGATTGCTACGAACCGTATAAAGGGGAAATAGTTTCACGGCGCCATGGATCATTGGTGGCCCATGAAACCGGTGTGTCGACAGGTTATGGACTTTTTGCTGCACAAGACAGAGGAAGACTTTTTATTGGGCCCGGAGTTAATGTGTACGAAGGAATGGTTGTAGGTTTAACCCCAAAATCCGAGGATATAACGGTTAACGTTTGCAAGAAAAAACATGTTACAAACATGAGAGCATCAGGCTCTGACGAAGCATTGAAACTTACCCCACACACTGTTTTGAGTTTGGAGCAATCAATAGAATTTATAGATGAAGACGAACTTCTGGAAGTAACACCGAAAAGCATAAGAATACGCAAAAAAATACTTGATAAAACAATGCGTCTGAGGAGTAAAGTTTCTAAATAAAAAAATAAAAATCATTCTAAGAAAAACTTAGAATGATTTTTTATTTAAGTTTATTAAATATTATTATTTAAATTTAAATTATATGCGAATTGGTGGTGGGGGTAATAGTGCAAAATCGCAGTGGCATTTTAATGTTTCGAGCGCTTGTTCGTCTTTATTTTTAATTTTTTCTAAAAATTCATTGGTAAATTTTTCTTTTGAAGCATCTTTTTCCAGTATGAGTGAGATTATATCGAAGTTTTTAGCAGTAATTGCAGATTTTAATGTTTCCCATGAAATTTTATCGATGGCTTTTTGTTTATCGTCTACTGATAAATCTATTTTAGCTCCTTTTTCTATTAGGCATTTGAATATGTCAAAGTTGTTTTTGTCTGCGGCTATTTTTAATGCGGTGGTGCCGTCTTCTACACATGTTTTGTTAATATCTGTCCTATATTCAACTAATAATTTTGTGGCGTCCAGTTGATTATTGGAAACTGCATACATAAGTGCTGTGTATCCGTTTTTGTCAGTATCATCTAATCCCGCGGTTTCTGTAAAAGAATCAACCTTTCCTGGTAGACCGCCTGTATAATACGTTTTTCTGTATTGTAGAACCTTGGTAATTCCTTCTATATTGTTTTTAGATGCAAAATACATTAAAACGGATTTATCGTTATAATCTTTTGCTAATAATATGTTTTTTAATTCCTTATTTTCATTTGCGTATTTAATTATTAATTCGGTAATTTCTTTGTTGTTGCTTTCAAGGTTTTGCATTAAAGCAGTTTTGCCGTCAAAATCTTTAGCGTTTAGTACTTCTTTTAGTTTTCCTGTTTTTTGAGCAAAGCTGAGTATTGTTTCTGCGATCTCTTTGTTATTTACACATATTAATGGGGTTTGTCCATAAAAATTTATCGCATTGACATTAGAGGTATTGATAAATTTTCTTACGTTTTCCAGACTATTGTTTCTTATTGCTGTAAATAAATCCGAATAAGTGATAACGGTTTGAGTATTATAATTATAGTTATTATTATAATACGCTGAAGTTTGGCTGAGCGCTCCGGAAGCTGATGTAATTAGGGTTGCGAGAGATAGTACTGCAGCAAATTTAGATAGTGACTTTTTGTTCATAAAAATTCTCCTTTAAAATATAAATTTGTTTTTAATGGGTTTGTTTAAAAAGATTTTTAAATTTTAACCATATATTAGAGAAATTAAAGTCGTCAAGTGGATCTATTAGCATGTGGTACATGCTCACCGGGTTAGACCATTTTTCAAGAAGTTCAAAAACTTCTTTTTCTTTATTGTCTTTAACTAATTTTAACAGGTCGTTTTTATTCATACCATATATTGGGTATTCTAAATCTAATTTATCATTTTCAGCCAAAAGCTTTACCATTTCAAAATTTTTATTTTTTACCAAAGAAACTATTATTGGTTTTGTAACAAGTGTTCCTGCGCAGTCAGTTGTAAAAACTATAATGTTGATCCCTTTGCATCCTTTTTCAATTAGTTTTTTTGCATTTTTTAAATGGTTTTTTTCTACTGCATAAGTTAGCGCAGAGTACTCTAAGTATGGTTTGAATGTTTTGTCGGATTGTTGTTTTTCTTTTTGAGGTATGGTGGCGTTAAGTACGGTATCTAATATGTCGGCTTTTTCTGCGTAAGATAATATTGAATCAATAATTGGGTTATCATCTTTGTAGCTTGCGGCATGCATTAGAATAGTTTTACCTTCATTATCGGTCGAAGTAAGTAATTCTTTTAAAACTCCGGCAGTTTCCGCATATTTAAGAATGATTTCAAAAGATTTTTGGTTGTATAGTGCATATTTTAATGCAGTGTTTCCGTCATTATCTTTTTCAGTTAATATGGAGGATAACATGTTGAGTTTTTTTGCATTTTTAAGCATTATCTCAATAACGAAGTGGCTTCCTGTAAGTTTTTGTCGTTGTTGATATGTTGCGAGGATATTCATTAATATGTTCATGCCATTATCATATTTAATAGTAATTAATTCTTCGAAGCGCATTGCTTTAGGTGGCACGTCTATTTTTCCTATGTAGTGATGGTGTAAATTATCGGGACTAGAGGCATAACTAACCTGAGTAAGGCAAGAGGTGAGCATTGTGGATAGGCATAAAATTGCAGAAATTTTGGATAATGTTTTTTTGTTCATAAAAATTCTCCTTTAAAATTTAGATTTGTTCTTGCTATAATCTTATTATAACACTATCTTTATAAAATGTCAACACTTTTTAAAAAATAATAAAACAGCCGGTGAATTTTTTACCAGCTGTTTTTATTTAAAATTAAATTTTTTAATTATTTATGATAAGCTTATTCCACCATTTTTGGAGGCATATCATCAGGTAAATCATTTTTTGCCGCTGCACTTAAATCATAATTAGACATCCTGATGTACATGTTTTGCTCAATGTTTTCTTGCCTATCTCCGGCTGTTGTAAGAGCGTTGTGATCAGTTATAAATATCGAAACAAAGTGTGTGTCGTCGGATTTTCCTTCCCAAGAAAATATTTTATTTTTAAATTCTACCGCTGGTTCTTCTTCGCCTGTGTATTTAAATCCTTTGCTTTTTAATGTTTCAATATAATTTTTTACATCGTTTATTTCTGCATCTTTATAAAATACAATCCAGCTGCAGTCTTGGTCTCCGTCTTCTTTTCCGTCAATATGTTCTGTGTAAACTATTTCGCCTTTTCCGGTATATTTCATATCTTCAGTAATGAAATTTGCTGTAGGCCATTCATTTTCGCCTTGAGATACCGATGGCTTTGTTAGTTCCGATTGAGTTTGAATGGGTTCTTCTTGTGGAGCGTTATTGTCTTTTCCGCATGCTCCAAGGGTTAGTGCTGCTAAAAATGCTGCGCCAAATAAAGTGAAATTTTTCATATGCTTCATAAAAAAACACCTTTCTAAAATTTATTATCATTATATTTACATATATGATGACAAATTTTATCACGAAACGATTTAAAAAGCAAATAGAATTTTTTGTTTTTTTATATACCCATTTTTTTTAAGTAAATTCCTGTGTAAGATTTTGGATTTTTGGCAATTTCTTCTGGCGAGCCTTCGGCAATGATTTTTCCGCCGTTTTCTCCGCCTTCCGGGCCTAAATCTATTAAGTGGTCGCAAATTTTTATCATGTCTAAATTGTGTTCGATTAAAATTATGGTATTTCCCGATTTAACTAGTTTTTGTAAGACCTGAGTTAATCTGTGTACGTCTGCAATGTGGAGTCCTGTGGTGGGTTCGTCCAAAATATACAGCGTTTTTCCGGTTGATTTTTTGGAAAGTTCTGTTGCAAGCTTTACTCTCTGGGCTTCTCCGCCGGAAAGAGTTGTTGCAGGTTGCCCCAGAGTTATATATCCAAGACCGACTTCTTGCAAAGTGGAAAGTTTTCTTTTTATTTTTGGGTGATTTTCAAAGAATTTACATGCTTCATCTACTGTCATGTTTAATATATCACTTATGTTTTTGCTTTTGTATTTAACACTAAGTGTTTCTTGATTGTATCTTTTGCCTTTGCAGACTTCACACGGAATGTAAATATCCGAAAGAAAGTGCATTTCTATTTTAATTATTCCGTCGCCTTGGCAAGATTCGCATCTTCCGCCTTTTACATTAAAAGAAAATCGCCCGCTGCTAAAACCTTTTGCTTTGGAGTCGTTTGTGGAAGCAAATAAATCTCTTATGTCGGTAAAAACGCCCGTATAAGTTGCAGGGTTGGAGCGAGGTGTACGCCCGATTGGAGATTGGCTTATGTCTATTACTTTATCCAAGTTTTCTGTGCCAAGTATTTTTTTGTGTTTTCCGGGTATGTTTTTTGCTTTGTTAAGAATAGTGGAAAGCTTTTTGTATATTATTTCATTTACAAGGCTGGATTTTCCCGAACCTGAAACGCCGGTAACCCCCGTTATGGTTCCAAGGGGTATTTTTACGTTAATGTTTTTTAAATTATTTTCCGCTGCTCCTATTATTTCCAGGAATTTCCCCGTGCCGCTGCGTCTGGTTTTTGGAATTTCAATTGTTTTTTTGCCGCTTAAATATTGACCTGTGATTGAATTTTTACATTTTTTAATGTTATCCACAGTTCCTGTACAAACGATCTCGCCGCCGTTTACTCCCGAGCCCGGACCAACGTCCACTATATAATCTGCGGCATACATGGTTTCTTCGTCGTGTTCAACAACAATAACGCTGTTTCCGGCATCTCTTAAATTTTTAAGCGCCCCTAAAAGTTTTTGGTTATCCCTTTGATGAAGCCCGATGCTTGGCTCATCTAAAACATATAAAACCCCCATCAGTGCAGAACCGATTTGTGTGGCGAGTCTTATTCTTTGGCTTTCTCCGCCGGAAAGTGTGCCGGAGGACCTGGAAAGAGTAAGGTATTCCAATCCTACGTTTTTTAAAAACATAAGCCTGTTTTTTATTTCTTTTAAAATTGGTTCGGCGATGGTTTTATTTTTTGAATTTAGTTTTAATTTATCTATAAATTCCAATATTTTAATCACGGACATATCGCAAAGTTGCGAAATGTTTTTTCCGCCGATTGTTACACCCAGTGAAATGGATGAAAGGCGGTTTCCGCCGCATTCGTCACACGGAATTTCGTTCATAAAACTTTCGATTTCTTGTTTTATCCAAGAGCTTTTTGTTTCTTTAAATCTGCGCTCCAAGTTTGGAATTATTCCCTCGAATTTATTTTTGTACATGGTTTTTCCGTAAGAAGTTTCTCTAACAAGGTCCAGCATTTCACCTTTTGTTCCATATAAAATTATATTTATTATTTCTTTCGGTAAGTCACAAAGGGGAGTATCAAGCGAAAAATTATATTTTTTCGCCAAAGCCCTGTAATACATATATGCAATGGAATTGCCTTCCATAGACCAGCCGCTGCCTTTAATTCCGCCTTGGTTGATTGATTTTGAACTGTCCGGAATAATTAAATTTGGGTCTATTTCCATAAATACTCCAAGGCCTGTACATTTTTTGCATGCTCCAAAGGGGCTGTTGAATGAAAACATTCTTGGGGTTAATTCCCCAATGGCAACATTGTGTTCCGGACATGCAAAGTTTTTTGAAAATATAATATCTTTTTCCATGTTTATATTAACTATAATTATGCCGTTTGCTGCCTCGGCGGCTGTTTCCACGGCGTCTGTAATTCTGGAGCGGGAGTCTTTGTCTATTACAATTCTGTCCACAATTATTTCGATGCTGTGTTTTTGATTTTTGTTAAGTTTAATTGTTTCGCTAAGGTCGTGAATTTCACCGTCTACACGTACTCTAACAAACCCGCTTTTTTTGGCGTTTTCAAATTCTTTGGCGTATTCTCCTTTTTTGCCTGATGCAATGGGAGCAAGAATTTGAATTTTTGTGTTTTCGCCCAAATCCATTATTTTGTCCACAATTTGGTCAATGGATTGATTTGTAATTTCACGCCCACAAATAGGGCAGTGCGGAGTTCCTATTCTGGCATATAAAAGCCTTAAATAATCGTATATTTCGGTAACTGTTCCAACGGTTGAACGTGGGTTTTTGGAAGTTGTTTTTTGGTCAATAGAAATCGCCGGAGAAAGTCCCTCGATGCTTTCAACGTTTGGTTTGTTCATTTGCCCCAAAAATTGCCTTGCGTAAGAAGAAAGCGATTCCATATACCTTCTTTGACCTTCTGCATAAATTGTGTCAAATGCCAAAGAAGATTTTCCTGACCCGGAAAGCCCCGTTAAAACCACCAGTTTATCTCTTGGTATTGTTAAACTCACATTTTTTAAATTATGTTCTTTAGCGCCTTTAATGATAATATTCTCGTTCATATGTTTTCCTCCTTTGGGTTTTATGAATCTTTTAATTTTTTTATTTCGTCTCTTAAAAATGCAGCGTGTTCAAATTCCAGCATTTGGGCGGCTACTTTCATTTCTTTGTTTAAGTTTTTAATTATTCTTTCTTTTTCTATTTTGGAAAGCTTGCTGTAATTTTTCTCTATTTTTGAATTTTTATCTGATATTTCAATTATATCGCTCACTTTTTTAATTATTGTTTTTGGTGTGATTCCATGTTTAATATTGTAGTCGTTTTGAATTTTTCTGCGCCTTGCGGTTTCTTTTATTGCCGATTCCATTGAAGGTGTCACTTCGTCGGCATACATTATAACCGTGCCGTTTGAATTTCTTGCTGCTCTTCCGATGGTTTGAATGAGAGAACGTTCCGAGCGCAGGAATCCCTCTTTGTCTGCGTCCAGTATGGCCACCAAAGACACTTCGGGGATGTCAAGGCCTTCTCTTAAAAGGTTTATTCCCACCAAAACGTCAAAAGTCCCAAGCCTTAAATCCCTTATTATTTCCATGCGCTCTATTGTGTCTATGTCGCTGTGCATATAATTTACTTTTATGCCGGCATCTTTTAGGTAAGATGTTAAATCTTCTGCCATTTTTTTGGTAAGTGTGGTTATTAAGATTTTTTCTCCTGCGGGTGTTCGTTTGTTTATCTCGCCTATTAAGTCATCTATTTGACCTTTTGTCGGTTTTACGATTACTTCCGGGTCAAGAAGCCCGGTTGGGCGTATTACCTGTTCTGTTATGTTTTGGCTTTTTTGCAGTTCAAAGTCGCCGGGAGTCGCACTTACGAAAACAACTTGATTTATTTTGGAATAAAACTCATCAAAATTCATTGGCCTGTTGTCGTATGCAGATGGAAGCCTAAATCCATATTCGATTAGATTTTCCTTGCGGGATCTGTCGCCTGCGTACATTGCGCGCACTTGTGGTAGGGTAACGTGTGACTCATCAATAAACATTAAAAAATCTTTTGGGAAGAAGTCAAATAAAGTAAAGGGAGTACTTCCCGGTTTTCTGCCCGATAAAACTCTGGAATAGTTTTCTATTCCTTTGCAAAAACCTATTTCGCTGAGCATCTCTGTGTCGTGGTTTACTCTTTCGAGTATTCTTTGTGCTTCGATTAGTTTGCCGTTTTTTCTAAAGAATTCCGCACGCTCGTTTGCCTCTTGTTTTAGTTTTTTAATGGCGATTTCAAGTTTTTCTTTTGGCACAATATAGTGTGAGGCCGGGTAGATAGCGGCATGTTTTAGCAAAGCTTTGATGTTGCCCGTTGTAGGGTCGATTTCGCAAATCCTTTCAATATAGTTTCCAAAAAACTCCACTCTTATTAGTGTGTTTGTGGAATTTGCGGGAAATATTTCTACAACGTCTCCTCTAACACGGAATTTATTTCTTACCGGGTTAACGTCATTTCTTTCGTACTGAAGTTCGGTTAATTTTTTTATAAGTTCGTCGCGGCTTTTTTTCATTTCGGGGCGCAGTGATATAACCATGGTCTTGTAATCAATCGGGTTTCCCAAGCTGTATATGCAAGAAACGCTGGAAATTATTATAACGTCATTTCTTTCTGCAAGAGCCGATGTTGCAGAGTGGCGGAGTTTGTCTATTTCGTCATTTATAGAGGAATCTTTTTCAATGTATGTGTCTGTGGCGGCAATGTAAGATTCCGGCTGGTAATAATCATAATAAGAAACAAAATATTCCACTGCGTTATCGGGAAAAAATTCTTTAAATTCAGAGCAAAGTTGGGCTGCCAAAGTTTTGTTATGAGCAAGTACAAGGGTTGGTTTTTGAACTTTTTCAATTATATTTGCCATGGTAAAAGTTTTTCCCGAACCCGTAACGCCCAAAAGCGTCTGCTCTTTGTTGCCGTTTTTTATTCCGCGTACAATAGAATCTATGGCTTTTGGTTGATCGCCGGTTGGTTTATATTCAGATTTTATTTTAAATTCCATTTTTAACCTTCCTTTCCTCAAATAAAAATTTTAGTTATTTAATTTAATTATACCATGATTTAAAGATTAATTTTTAAATATTTTTTTACTTTAATATGATTGACATTAACCCGCTAATTTATTAAAATTTTAAGTAAGTGTTAATATTTTTGATATAGGAGATGTCGTTGTGATTGAAATAAAAAATATAAGCAAAAAATTTAAAAATAAACAGGCGCTTAAAAGTGTAAGTTTTGAAGTCGGCACAGGCGAAATACTTGGCCTTTTGGGCGAAAACGGTGCCGGAAAATCAACTCTTTTGCGGATAATCAGCACAATGCTTTTGCCAAGTGAAGGCAGTGCCGTAATTAGCGGATATGATATTTTAAAATCGCCAAAAGAAGTCAGAAAAAACATAGGAATACTTTTTGGCAGTGAAGTTGGGCTTTATGAAAGGCTTACCTCGCGGGAAAATCTTGAATTTTTTGCCAAATTAAACGGCATGTCAGACAAAGAAAGCAAAGAGAGAATAGACTATTTAATTAATAAGTTTTCTTTTGAAGAATACGCCGACAAAAAAGTGATTACGCTTTCCAAAGGAATGAAACAAAAAGTTGCAATAGCCAGGTCGATAGTACATAATCCTTCCGTTATGCTTTTTGATGAGCCTGATTCAGGGCTTGATTTTAAGGCATCAAAAATTATTTTTGATTTTATGGAAGAATGTAAAAAAGAGGGCAAAACTATAATTTTCTCCAGTCATTCAATGGAAAATATAAAGAATTATTCAGACAGAATCGTTGTTCTTCACAGGGGAGAAATAACAAAGATATTTAGAATTGACGAATACCGAGGAAAATACTCCGAAAAAGAAATAAATAATATGCTCTTTAATTTGGTATGTGATGGTGATGAAAATGTTTAGACAAGCTTTGATTATATTTTTTAAGGAATTAAAATGTATTGTGCGTGATGCAAAAACCTTTTTTGTGGGAATTTTAATACCGTTTTTTTTGGTTCCCACCATGCTTTTTATATTTAATTTTACAATGGGCGGAACGGAGAAAAGCATTGCAAAAAATGTAAATATAGCGGTAAGCAGTAAAAACAATTCTTTTTATAAGTTTATGTCCGCACAAGATGATGTTACAATTGTAGAAACAAACAATCCCGGAAAATCTTTGGATTCCGGCGAGATATCTTCTTACATAATAATTGACGAGAATTTAGACGAAAAAGTTCTAAAAAAAGAGCCGTTTAATTTGGATATTAAATATAATAAATCATCTATGAATTCTTTGCTTGCGCAGCCCATGGTTTCGCAGTACGAAGAAGCTTACAGATATGTTTTGGAAAAATCTTCTTTTAAAAATTACGAAGAACTGGAACAAATCAACAAAAACAAGTTTAATTTAGGGCAGCAGCAAAATGATCAAGAATCTATGGATCTTAGCTCTATGATTTTTATGATGCTCGTACCGATGATGCTTATACTTTATTCCTGTTTTGGTTCGTCAAGCACAGCTGCAGAGCTTGGCGCGGGAGAAAAAGAAAGAGGAACATTCGAGCCGTTGCTTTCAACGGGCGTGGAAAGATCTGCAGTGGTGATTGGTAAACTTTTTGCTACGGCTTTTATGGGAGTTTTAAGCAGTATGTTTACTGTTATGGGGCTTTTTGTGTATCTGATTGTTTCTTCCAAAAACGACAATATTTTAAACAATTTTAATATTTTTTCATTTGTGGAGCTTTTAACTATTATTGTTGTGATTTCTGTGTTTTTTGCAGCACTTAATCTTACAATAGGCATTTACGCAAAATCATACAAAGAAGCACAAACATTTTTAATGCCTGTTTGCTTGCTTGTTATGTTTCCGTCATTTTTCACTTATACGCTGGACTTTAGCAATGTTGGTTTTACCGATTTGTCCATACCTGTTTTAAATACTATTTGTGTAATAAAGGAAATTTTGTCTAATTCTTTTAACGCCATGCATTTTAGCGTTGTAATTGCTTGGCATCTTGTTTATATCTTCCTTTTGTGCTTGGTTATGTTTAAACTATTTAAAAAAGAAAATATAATCTTTAGAGTATAAAATGAAAAAGTTGGTGATTTAAAATAGAAAACAGATTTAGTAGAACTGAGCTTTTAATTGGCAAAGAAAGCCTTGATAAATTAAAAAAATCAAAAGTTATAGTTTTTGGTTTAGGGGGCGTGGGTTCGTTTGTAATCGAGGCGCTTGCAAGAAGCGGCGTAGGCAGCATTTCTTTGGTGGATAGCGATAAAGTGGATATAACTAATATTAATAGGCAGCTTATAGCAGATGATACAACTGTTGGAAAATTCAAAACTCAAGTTATGAAAGAAAGACTCTTTAATATAAACCCTGATTTAAAAGTAACGACTTATAATACGTTTGTTTCAAAAGAAAATATAGACCAGTTTGATTTTTTACATTATAATTATGTTGTAGACGCAATAGACACGGTTACATCAAAACTTCTTATTGTGCAAAAAGCATACGAAAACAAAGTAGATATTATAAGCTCAATGGGAACAGCCAACAAGATTGACCCGCTTATGCTTAGAGTAGATGATATTTACAAAACTCATGAATGCCCACTTGCAAGGGTTATGAGGCGTGAACTAAAAAAAAGATTTGTGAAACATCTTAAAGTGGTGTATTCTATAGAAAAGCCTGTTTACACAGCAAGAGATCATGACATTAATGGTAAAAAAATTAACGCAAGTGTTTCATTTGTGCCTTCTGTGGCAGGACTTATAATTGGAGGTCAGGTTATAAGGGATATTTTAAAGCAAAATTAAATAAAGAAAGAAAGAAATGAATTAAATTGAGTATAAGTGAATGGAAAATTAAAGATATAAATAAAAGAGAGGCGCTAAAGATATCTCACGAATGTGATATACCCTTTATTTGTGCTGCAATACTGTACACAAGAGGGCTTAAAAGCGCTGAAGAAATTAATAATTTTTTGAAAAAAGGCGATGATTTTGAGTCGCCTTTTAATATTAAAGATATGGACAAAGCAGTTAACAGAGTGAAAAAAGCGCTTGAGACAAACGAAAAAATATGTATTTACGGCGATTATGATGCCGACGGAATAACGGCAACGGCTCTTGTTTTTCACTACTTAAAAAATAAAGGTGCAGACGTTTTTTATTATATTCCGTCCAGAGAAAAAGAGGGATACGGCCTAAACCCGTCTGCGATTGATTTTATAAAAGAAAAAGAAGCAAAATTAATTTTTACGGTAGATAACGGGGTTTCAGCGGAAAAAGAAGTGGACTACGCAAATTCTTTAGGGATTGATGTTGTTGTAACAGATCATCACAGAGTGCCGGAAAAATTGCCAAACGCCGTCGCAGTTGTTGACCCATATAGAGAAGATTGCAATGCTAAATATAAAAATTTTGCAGGGGTGGGTGTTGCTTTTAAGTTTATTCAAGCAATGGAAGACGGAAAAGGTTTTGACACTTCAAAATATCTGGATTTAGTGGCAATAGGCACAATCGGGGATTCGATTGAGCTAGTTGGCGAAACTCGCAATATTGTAAAAGATGGTATAAAAAGCATAACGAATTTTAACCGCCCCGGTATAAATTCCCTTATAGAAATTTCTGGATTAAAAGACAAGCAAATAAGCTCAATGAATATAGCTTATTGTTTGGTTCCGCGCATAAATGCAAGTGGAAGAATGGGAGACGCGGCGCTTGCCTTTAAACTTTTAACAAGTAAGGATGAAATAGAGGCATCCAATTATGCTGATCAGCTTAATGAGCTTAACGACAAAAGAAAAGAAATAGAAAACGAAATTATAGATTCCGTGGAAGAACTTTTAGAAAGGGAACCGGACAGAAAAAACAGAAAAATAATAATTGCAGAAGGAAAAGACTGGCACCACGGCGTTTTGGGGATAGTTGCTTCCAGAATTGTGCAAAAATACGGTAAACCCACGATACTGATTTCCATAAGCGGGGAAGAAGCAACGGCATCTTGCCGCAGTGTGGCGAATTTTTCCATACACAATTTAGTTAGCATGTGTTCGCAGTGGGTGGAAAGATTCGGTGGGCACCCTATGGCTGCTGGAATAAATTTAAAAACCTGTAATGTAGAAAATTTTAAAGAGGCTATTTTAACAAATGCGGAAAAACTGGAGATTTCGCACCCAAAATTAAACATAGACCTTAATATAAACCCATTAAAAATAAGCACAAACATTTTAGACGATATAGATATTATTAAGCCATTTGGAGTTGGAAACCCCGAACCTGTTTTTTTGCTTTCCAATATGAAGCTCAAAAAGATAATCTCAATCGGGCAGGGTAATCATACAAAATTGATTGTTGGTCGAGATGGCGCAAAGTGTGAAATTGTTATGTTTAATAAAAAGCCCGGTGAATTTTTGTACAGCGAAGGTGAAAGGCTGGATTTTGCGGTAACTTTTTCCAGAAATGAATACCGCGGGGTTGTAAGCGTTTCTATACAGGCGCTGGATATTAAAATGTCAAACGTTAATCTTTGCGAAGCTATTAACTGCAAAAAGGTTTACGAAAAATTCAAATTAGGCTATAATTTATCTAAAGATGAGCTGAGACTTTTAAACTTAAGAAGAAGCGATTTTGCCCTTGTTTACAGATACTTAAGGCTTTTAAAAGAAAACAATACTCGCATGGATATAATAAGCCAAAGGGTATTTAAAAACACGGAATGCACCGCAAAAGTATATGTTATAGTAGAGGTTCTAAAGGAGCTTGGTCTCGTGTCTTTGAGACAAAGTGGAGATGAATTTAAAATTAAAGTAAATATGAATGTAGACAAAGTTGATTTAAATAGCTCCCCAACTGTAAAAAAACTTAGCGGCTTGAAGGGGGAGATTATATAATGCAAGAAGTAAAAAAGTATAATACTTATGAAGAACTTATGGATCTTATTGACCAAAGTGGAGAAAACTACGATCTGGATCTTATAAACAAAGCATACGAAGTGGCATTTAATGCGCACAAAGGTCAAAAACGCACCCTTGGAGAAGACTATATAGTCCACCCGATTTCTGTTGCATATATTTTGGTGGAGCTTGGTATGGATACTCCGGCGGTATGTGCTGGACTTTTGCATGATGTTGTTGAAGATACCGAAGTTACCAAAGAAGAAATAGAGGAAAAATTTGGCACGGAAATATCAAATTTGGTTGACGGCGTAACAAAGCTTGATAAAATCCCGTCTTCGCAAGATGATGAAAATCAAGCCGAAAACATTCGCAAAATTCTTTTGGCAACCGCTCGAGATATTAGGGTAATAATGATAAAACTTGCCGACCGGCTTAATAATATGCGAACGATTGATTGTAGACCGCCTCAAAAAAGAATAGATATATCACTTCAAACGATGGAAGTGTATGCACCAATAGCACATAGGCTGGGAATAAGAACAATAAAAGACGAGCTTGAAGATATTTCTTTAAAGTATTTGGACCCCATTGCTTACAAGGAGGTTGAAGGTTTACTTGCTCTTAAAAAAAGCGACAGAGAAAAGTTTATAAATTTAATAAAAAAACGTCTTATGGACAGACTACAAAAGTTTATTCCAGATGTATATATTGAGGGCAGAGTAAAAAGTGCAAACGAAATTTATAAAAAGATTTTCATAAAAGGCCGTGCAATGGATCAAATTTATGATATATATGCCGTGAGGGTTATAGTTAATACAATAACGGATTGCTATAATGTTTTTGGTATGGTTCATGATATGTTCCAGCCTATTCCAAGCAGGTTTAAAGATTATATTTCTACTCCTAAGCCAAATATGTATCAGTCGCTTCATACTACGGTTCTCAGCAAAGAGGGAATTCCCTTTGAAATTCAAATAAGAACATGGGAAATGCACAGAACGGCAGAATATGGTATTGCTGCTCATTGGAAATATAAACTTGGCGTTTCAAGCGACAACGACTCATGGGCAAAATCTCTTTCTTGGGTGCGCAAACTTCTTGATAATCATAAAGATATTGAGGACGTTACCGATGTTATCGGAACCATTAAATCTGATTTGGTACCAAAAGAAATATTTGTTCTTACACCAAAAGGCGATGTTATAAATCTTCCTACGGGGTCAACTGCTATCGATTTTGCTTATGCTGTTCATTCTGAGCTTGGTAACCGCATGGTGGGCGCAAAAGTAAACAAAAAGATTGTGCCAATAAATTATGTGCTTAAAACTTGGGATATAGTAGATATTATCAGGGCAAATGATTCCAAAAAAGGTCCAAGCAGAGATTGGCTGGGGATAGTTAAAACAAGCGAGGCAAAAAATAAAATACGCCAGTGGTTTAAACGCGAAAAACGAGAAGAGAATATAATAAGAGGAAGAAACGCAACCGAACTTGAACTTTCTAAAAACAAGATAATAATTTCCGATACGCAATTAGAGGAATTTTTATCGCCGATATTAAAGAAAAACCAGTGCAGAACGTTGGAAGATTTTTTTGCAGCTGTGGGTTATGGTGGTATACAGCTGTGGAAAATAATCCCCAGACTAAAAAATGAATATGCAAAGAAAAATAAAGAGCAAAGCGAAATAATAGAAGTAAAAAGGGAAACATTTATAAACGGAGCAAAAACAGGAAAATCTGAAGATGGCAGCGTGATTGTAAAAGGTGTTGGAGAATGTGTTGTTAAGTTTTCCAAATGCTGCAATCCTTTGCCGGGAGATAATATTATAGGATTTATTACAAAGGGCCACGGAATATCTGTGCATACTTGTAACTGCAAAAATGTGGAAAACAGCCTTAAAAATAAGGATTTTTTAGGAAGATGGATAGGTGTAAAGTGGGCTAAAGAAACGAATTCTTTGTTTGAAATAGTAATTAAAATAGAAGCCGGCTACAAAAAGAATTTGCTCAGTGAGATAGTTACTAAAATAAACGATATGAACTTAAAATTTTCTGCTCTTAATTCAAGATTATTGCCTAATAATAATATTGGAATTGAGATTAATGTTTTTGTTAAAAGTTTAGAGCATTTAGAATTTATTGAAAATAATCTTTTAAAAATCAAAGATGTTATATCAGTAGGGAGGATATGATTTGTATGATTAAAGTAAAAAGATATAGTGTGGGAGATTTAAGAGCTAACTGTTATTTGCTTCATAATATCGATGAAAATATCTTGGCAATTGTTGACCCCGGAGGTGAAAATTCCAAACTGGAAGAAAACATTAAAAAAATTGGTAATGTGAAATATATTTTCCTTACTCATGGACATTTTGACCACATATCTGAGGCAAAAAAATATAAAGATATAACAGGGGCAAAAATAGTTATTGGAAAAGATGAAGAAAAATTCCTTGTTGATGATACTCTTAATTTGAGTGGTAAATATTTAAAAAGTCCGATAAATCCCTTCTCTGCAGATTTGCTTGCGCAGGACGGCGAAGAAATAGACTTTGGCAGCAGCAAAATAAAAGTTATGTTTACTCCGGGGCATACAAGCGGCAGCGTTTGCTATTTAATAGATGATATGATATTTTCCGGCGACACTTTATTTAGGGGCGAAATAGGCCGTACAGATTTAAAAAGCGGAGACCCTGAATTTATGAAGATTTCGCTAAAAAAATTATATGAGTTAAATAAAGAATACATTGTTTACCCCGGGCATGGTCTTTTTACTCTTTTAAGCAAAGAAAGGTCGAAATATACAGGGTTAATATAAATTTTAAAAAATAGTATTTGTAATTCACATTCGATATGGTTATAATAAATAAAAAGAATTAATTTAGGAGGTTGATTATTAATGGGTATTTTTGAAAACATTTTTATGAAAGCAAAAGGTGCAGTGGACGCACTTGGCGAAAAAGCAGGGCAGTTTGTGGATGTTTCCAAGCTTAATATAAGAGTGGCTGAGTTAAAATCAGACTTGAAAAATGAGTTTGAATCGCTTGGTAAAACAGTTTACAACTGCGAAAAAAATCACATAGATTCCGCGCAAGAAACAAACACGTTTGTATCTAACATAGACAATATTTATATTCAAATCGAAGAACTAAAAAAACAAATTGCAGAAATGAAAAACAAAGTAATTTGTAAATTTTGCGGCGGAGCAAACGAAAATAATGCGTTATATTGCGGAAAATGCGGTAAAAAGTTAGGTAATTCCGCCTCAGAAAGTCCAGAAGAAAGCGGCGAAGACGATTTTTCGGATTTTGAAGACTAAAATGTTGCCGCAATTTTAACAGTACCACTTAAAATGCGACTTGAATCAACTATTAAATTATGTTATAATAAAGTTAATAAAGTGATTTTAAGGGGTGTTTTAGTTGGCTATTAGAAATATAGTTCTTGAAGGCGAGCCTATACTTTACAAAAAATGCAGAGAAGTAGAGAACTTTGACGATAGACTGGGTACACTGATTGATGATATGATAGACACCATGAAGAATTCTAGGGGTGTGGGGTTGGCAGCACCGCAAGTGGGAATTCTAAAAAGAGTTCTTGTGATTGATGTTGGAGACGGAGTTATTGAACTTGTTAATCCGGAAATTGTTGAATCCAGCGGTGAACAAATAGAAGAAGAAGGTTGCCTTTCTTGCCCAGGATTTTACGCAAAAACTTTGCGCCCGATGTTTGTAACCGTTAAAGGAAAAAACAGGCACGGCAAAGAAGTAAAATATACTGGCAAAGCCCTTAAAGCTCGTGCATTTTGCCATGAAATCGATCATTTGGACGGAATATTATTTAAGTCAAGAATCGTATAAATAAATTAAATATAAACCATAAAATCTCTGAGTAAATTAGTTTGCTCGGAGATTTTTTTATAAATACCACTGGTAAATGGTAAGCTTTTTTGATAATATTTTTATATAAGAGGTTGGTGATTAATTTAGATATGTTCAAAATAATAGAAAAACAAGCTTTAAATAAAGATGTTTCAAAAATGAAAATTTATGCGCCATATGTTGCAAAGTATATAAATCCGGGGCAGTTTATAATTCTTCGTGTGGATGAATTTGGCGAAAGAATACCCCTTACCGTGCATGATTACGACAGAAGCAGCGGCACGATTGATATAATTTATCAAAAAGTAGGGCTTACAACGATGAAGCTTGACGAAAAAAAAGAAGGTGAATTCATTCTTGATGTTGCCGGGCCGCTTGGAAAAAAATCGAAAATTGACGGCTACAAAAAAGCAATTGTGGTTTCCGGCGGAGTTGGTTCTGCAATTTGCTATCCTTTGGCAAAAGCATTGGCAAGGGGAGGCTGCAAAGTAGAAGTTATAGCAGGGTTTAGAAATAAAGACATTATAATTTTGGAAGAAGAGTTTAAAAAAATTGCAAATAACTTAGAAATAGTAACAGACGATGGTTCAAACGGGAAAAAAGCCCTTGTTACACAGCCGCTTTTAGAAAAGATTAGTGTAAACCCTGATTATGATTTAGTTTTTGCGGTGGGGCCAATTCCGATGATGAAAGCGGTTTGCGACGTTACCGGTAAGTTCAATATTAAAACAATTGTAAGTATGACGGCAATAATGATAGACGGTACGGGTATGTGCGGCGGCTGCAGATTGACAGTGGACGGTAAAACAAAATTTGCTTGTATAGACGGCCCGGATTTTGACGGCCATAAAGTGGATTTTAAAGAAGCTGCCACAAGAAGTCGCACTTTTGCAGATGAGGAACGAAAATCCAGAGAAAAATATTGTAATTTATTTAAAGGTGTTAATTTATGATAAATAATAGTAAAGTTAAAGAACCGGTAAATGTGCAAGACCCAAAAGAAAGAATTAAAAATTTTAAAGAGGTAGAACTTGGCTTTTCTGATAAAAACGCAAAAAAAGAAGCACAGAGGTGCCTTAATTGCAAGGCAAAGCCATGTGTGTCGGCATGCCCTGTAGGTGTGGATATTCCAAGTTTTATAAGCAAAATAGCAAATGACGATGTAAAATCTGCGTATGAAATTATAACTAAAAATAATTCTTTCCCGGCGATTTGCGGAAGGGTTTGCCCACAAGAAAAGCAGTGCGAATTAAAATGCATAAGGGGGAGAACCGGTGAACCTGTGTCAATAGGTAGGTTAGAAAGGTATGCTGCAGATAAAAATTTAAATAATTTGCCTTCTAATATAAATATTTCAGATGATAAAAAGCATAAAATAGCAGTGGTGGGTTCAGGTCCTTCAGGCCTTGCATGTGCTTCGGAGCTTTTAAAAATGGGCTTTAAGGTTACTATTTTTGAGGCTTTGCATACAGTCGGTGGCGTGCTGAGTTACGGTATACCGGAATTTAGATTGCCACGCGAAATTTTGGAATTTGAAGTTCAAAAGTTAAAAGATAGTGGTGCAAAAATAATAACGAATGTTATTGTGGGAAAATCGCTAAAAATTGACGACTTGTTTAAAAATGGTTATAAAGCTGTGTACATAGCTTCCGGTGCAGGTCTTCCCAGATTTATGAACATTCCCGGCGAGGGACTTTCCGGCGTATATTCTGCCAATGAATTTTTAACTCGTATAAATTTAATGAAGTCGTATAAAGATGAGTACGATACGCCAATAGTAAAACCAAAAAAAGTTTTGGTAATCGGCGGGGGAAATGTGGCCATGGACGCAGCAAGATGTGCCAAAAGGCTTGGAAATTCCGATGTTACTGTTGTTTATAGAAGAACAGAAAACGAAATGCCCGCAAGAAAAGACGAAATTTTGCACGCAAAAGAAGAGGGAATAAATTTCATGTTTTTGAGTAACCCTGTGGAATTTTTTGGTGCCGAAGGTAAAGTAAATGGCGCTAAATGCGTAAAAATGAAAATTGCTGATGAAGAAGAAAGCGGCAGAAAATCTGTAGTTCCTATACCCGAGGAAACTTTTGAAATAATGGGTGACACAGTTATAGTGGCAATAGGGAATGACTCTAACGAAACTATAAAGGAAGCGTCAGACGGTATAAACTTTGACGGCAGAGGAAGAATAATAACAAATCCCGAAACTTGCAGAACATCGCAACCATTTGTTTATGCCGGAGGTGATATAGTAACCGGTGCCGCAACCGTTATTTTAGCAATGGGGGCTGGCAAAACCGCCGCAAAACAGATTGCAAAGGATGTTTTAAATCACAATAACTGAGGGCAGGTGATAAAATATCCGGGTCTAAGTTTTTAAATTTTAAATTTAATTTTTACTTTTTTTCGTTTTTGGTGCTGATGATACTAACCGATAAATCGGGGATTCTTGCCTACGGGTTTTTGTTTGCGTTGGCGCACGAACTAGGCCATATTTTGGCGATGATGGTTTTTAAAATTAAAGTGGAAAAAATAAAATTTGGGTTTGTGAATATAGATTTATTCCAAAATGGTTCTGATAAAATCATTAAAGATAAAGTAAATATAGTCATTTTATTTAGTGGTTCTTTTGTTAATTTTCTTTTGTTTTTAGCTTTTTATAGTTGGTTTTTCCATAGCGGGAAAATGATTTATTATTTTTTTAGCCTTCAAAATTTATTTATAGGTGTGCTAAATCTTTTGCCGGTGGAATCTTTAGACGGCGGCAAGATACTTAGAATAATATTAGGCAGATATTTTAATTTCTTCTTGGTAGAAAAAATTTTAAAGTATGTTTCTTTTTTGATTTTAATTCCTCTTCTTCTGCTTGGTGTGTTTGTTCTTTTTTATTCGTGGTGTAATTTTTCGTTGGTTATACTGGCGCTGTATCTTATTATTTTTTTATTTAAAGGAGTGGTTTTATGAGCGAAATGTTAAATGTTGATCCAAAAAGTTCAAAAGATTTCAATCCATATAAAGAAATAGGAACAAAGTGGATGCTGGTAACGTCCGGTACAGATAAAAAATTTAATACCATGACGGCAAGTTGGGGAGGAGTAGGAGTTCTTTGGAATAAAGATGTAAGTTTTATTTTTATTAGGCCGCAAAGATATACTTTTGAATTTTTAGAAAATTGTGATTTTTATTCACTTTCGTTTTTTGACGAAAAATATAAACCTGCTCTTGCCAAATGCGGGCAGGTTTCCGGCAGAGATACCGACAAAATAAAAGAAACCGGTTTAAATCCGGTTTTTGATGATAATTCAGTTTATTTTAAAGAAGCCAAAAAAGTTTTGATTTGCAAAAAAATATATTCTCAGTTTATAACACCCGATTGTTTTATAGATGAATCGCTTCAAAAAAACTACGAGAAAAACGATTATCATAAAATGTATATAGGAGAAATTGTAAAATATATAGAGGAAGGTTAATTTATGAAAAAAGCAGCGATAATAACTGGATCTTCACGCGGGATTGGTGCCGCAGTAGCAATTAAATTGGCAAAAAAAGGGTATAACATTGTAATTAATTATAACAATTCCGAAAAAAGTGCGATGGATACTTTAGAAGAGGTAAGAAAAGCAGGGGTAATGGCCATTGCTTTAAAAGGCGACGTTTCAAATTACGAAGAAGCAAAGTATGTTGTAGAAAAATCTTTAGAAGAATTTTCTCACATTGATATTTTGGTAAATAATGCGGCGGTAAGCGTTCATAAACTTTTTACAGATATGACTCCTGAAGAATGCGGCAAGATACTTGATGTTAATTTGGGCGGAGTTTTGAATTTTTCTAGACTGGTTTTGCCGAATATGATAAAAAATCACAGCGGGAAAATAATTAATATTTCATCTGTTTGGGGGATAACAGGTGCGGCTTTGGAAAGTATATATTCAGCGTCAAAAGCGGCAGTAATAGGCTTTACAAAAGCCCTGGCTAAGGAAGTTGGCCCTTCGGGAATAAATGTAAATTGTGTGGCACCCGGAGTAATTGATACGGATATGAATAAAAACTTATCTAAAGAAGATATTAAAAAATTAATAGATAATACCCCTCTTATGAGGCTTGGAACGCCCGAAGATATTGCAAATGTCACCGCATTTTTGTGCAGTGAAGAAGCAAATTTCATAACAGGCCAAGTAATAAATTCTGACGGCGGTTTTATTATTTAATTATCTTCATTTTTTACCATGATTAGGCTTCCTTGATAAATTTTGCAAAGATTATGGCAAACAAATCTTGTTTCGCCGTCCATGCCGCAGTCAATAATTATAATTTTAAAATTTAAAAACGGGTGCATAAAACGAAGCCTAAACATTATGGATCTTATGATAAATTCAATATTTTCCGTGTGGCCTTTTACCGGAATAAAAAAAGTGTAAACTTTTTTTGGGTCGCTATCCTTAAAAATTTTTGAAATTAAAAAAATAAAGATATCGCAAATCCCCAGAATTATAAAAAAAGTGAAAAAAACATGACATATTATGTGATACATAAAATCACCTCAGTTTATAATATGTCATGCTTTTTATTTTGTTATATTTTAAAATCATATTATTTTTTTACCGCTGTAAAGGTCTGTTCCTTCGGTTACTACCAAATCTCCAAGCTGCAAATAGTTATTGTCAGCTTCTTCCGTTGGTGTATAGCTGCAAACCACTTCTTTGTCGCTCCAAAATGTTGGATTTATTTTTTTGAATTTTAAATAATTTCCCATGGTTACGTACACACCGAACTTTCTTTCTGAGTTGTCGTTTAGCTCAGGGTTTTCATGAACAGCATTTCTGTTTATTATTAGTCCGGAATAACTCTCGGAAGTAATTTTAAATTCCTCGTTTCTTATTGATGCCAAGTCTTTGTTCATGTATTCACAGGAAATTATAAGTGTGTAATTTTCTTCGTCAAAATCTTTTTTTATCGCTTCCACTTTCCCCGGTATGTCTTTTATAAAGTTTAGCCCGTCTACGCTTATTTTAACTTCGTTTCCTTCAGAGACTCTTTTTGCTTCATTTTTCCCGATTTTAGAAACAATATACCATGTTGGAGATTTTATAATTTTGCCAATTTCGTCGCCATTAGAACTTTCCGGCGTGGTGTTTTCCGGGTTAAAACCTGTAAAATCTTCAAATTTTAAGTTTTTATAGTTAAATTTGTTTTCAAAATTATCTATATGGCTTATAAAATCGCCGGAAGTAGGGGACTTTATTTCTGATATTATGCTGCAATTTTGCGATGCTAGCTTTTCTTTTTCATTTTTTAAATTCTGAATTTTATCTTCAAAATCTACATTTTTGCCCAGAATAATTTGTTTTTCATTCAAAAGATAAAGAATATTGTTTCTACTTTTTATTGACGATTTTATGTTAGAATCATTTAAATAGGTTCTTAGATTTTTTATTTCGTCGTTAATTTTAGAGTTAACTGCGTTTATGCTTTGAGAATAGTTGTATTTGCAAGAATTCAGCTTTTCAAGGAGCTCTATTTCTTTATTCAAAGAATCGATTTTATAACCAAATTTAGCATTTGAATCGTTATCATAAAATTGAGCCAAAACGCCGTTTTTAGAAACTTTTTCGCCGTCATTAAAAAGATATTTTACGCATGACTTTGAGTCGTGGTCTGCGTGGATAACTTCTTCGTCTCTTACCACAAAACCATTTACTTTAAGTGTATTTTGAATTTCGCCAATTTCAGCCATTTCTGTTTTGCTTTTGCTGTGATTTTTTATTATAAAGTGCGATGAAATCGCCAGCACGAAAAACAAAATTCCGTAAATTATAATCTTTTTTTTAAAGTTTAATTTTTTCATAGACATGTCCCTTATAATTTATAAAATTTTTTATAATTTTCTCTGCGGTGTTTAAAATCTTATCATAGCTCTCCATATCGTCGGGGTAAATCCAATTTATCTCAGGGTCCCTTTTAAACCATGTTATCTGCCGCTTTGCGTAGTTCCTTGTGGCTTTTTTAAGGTTTTCTTTTGCCGTATCAAGGTCTGCTTTTCCATTTATGTATTCCAGAATTTCTTTGTACCCGATTGCGCCATTGGCTGTTTTGCTAAGATTTATATTTTTAGAAATATTTTCAACTTCTTTAACAAGCCCAAGTTCAAACATTTTTTCTACGCGCATGTTAATTCTACCATATAAAATTTCGCGGTTTTTAAAATTAAGGCCTATTTTGCAGACTTTAAATGGAGAAACTATATTTTTGGAATTTTCAACCTGTATGGATATAGGATAGCCCGATGTGTAAAAAAATTCAATAGCTCTTATTATTCTTTTTTTATTATTTATATGAATATTTTGTGCGCTTTTTGGGTCTATTTTTTTTAAAATTTCAAAAAGTTCCAAGTTGTTTTTTTCTGAAAGTTCTTTTCGAATTTTTTCGTCTGATGTGTTCCTGTTTTCAAATTCAATATTTTTAAGCAGTGAATCGATGTAAAGTCCCGTTCCGCCGACCAAAAACGTCAACTTCCTACGACCGTGAATATCCATGATCGCTTTTTTTGCAAGGTCTTTGTACTGCGCTACGCTAAATTCCTCGCTTACGTGCAAAATATCTATTAAATGATGTTTTACTTTGCTTCTTTGGATTAAATTTGGCTTTGCGGTGGAAATTTCAAACTCTTTGTAAATTTGCATTGAATCCGCCGAAACGATTTCTCCGCCGAATTTTAAAGCAAGATCTATTGCAAGGTCTGTTTTCCCCGAAGCCGTTGGGCCAACGATGCTGATTACCGGTATTAAATCTTTTTCCATGTAAATCACGTTCTTCCGAATTGTTTTTCAATGAATTTTTTGCTAAGTGTTACAAATATCGGCCTTCCGTGCGGGCAGTGTTTTATGCTTGGATTTTGCGAAAGCTTTTTAATAAGTTCCAAAACTTCCTTTTCGGATGTTTTATCTCCGCTTTTAATGGCGCTTCGGCAAGCAATGTTGTGGTATATCCAATCTAGCTTTTCTGTGTTTATGCTTTTTAGATTTTTAATTAAATATTGGGCGATTTCAATTATTGAATTTTCGGCTTCACTTGTTTTCATATACATAGGTATGCTTCTTATGATAACCGAGCCCGGGCCAAAATTTTCGGCTTCTATTCCTGCTTTTAAAATAAGCGGCAAATTGCTTGTAACGGCATTAAACTCATCTTTTTCCAATGTTACGATAATAGGCTCGATTAATTTTTGCGAATCGCCGGAAAAATCTGAAGATTTTAATTTTTCAAAAATTATCCTTTCATGAGCTGCATGTTTGTCAACTAAGATGATGTTTTCTCCTGACTCAATTAATATGTAGCAGTTAAAAATTTCGCCTATAATATTTGCTGCCGGAGCGGGTGTTTTCTCTTCAAAAAATTCAATTTCGTTTGAAGTTTTTTCTTTTACGTTTGAAGTTTTGACTTCATTTTTATCATAAGAAAATGTAAGTTGATGTTTTTTTATTTCTTCATTTTTAAAAAAGTTATTTTCTTTAAATTCCGGTGATTTTAAAGGTGATTCATTTCCAAGAGTACTTTCGGGGTTAAAATTAAACTTATTTTTAATGGTAAAATCAGCTTTTTTGGTTTTTTCGTTTTCTGTGGATTGATTTTTATTTATAAAAAATTCGGGTGGTATTTTATTTTCGCTGCTGTTTTTATAAGAAATATTATCAATCGGATTTAAAACCGAGCTTTCATTGCTATAATTCATAAGAGCATTTTTTACGCCGTAGTAAATGGTTTCAAAAATTAATTTTTCATCAGAGAATTTAACTTCCGTTTTTGTGGGGTGAGTATTAACGTCCACAAACTCCGGATTAACATTAATGTAAATCACGCAGCACGGAAATTTTCCTACCATTACCGAGTTTTTAAAAGCTTCTTCCAAGGCGCTTGAACCCGTTTTTGTTTTTATGTATCTTCCGTTTAAAAAGAAATTTTGCATGCTTCTGCTTGATTTACAAAAAGCGGGCTTGCTTATATAGCCGTCCATTTTAATACCTTTGTATTCATATTTTACGGGTATCATTCCGTCAAAAAAACTTTTTCCGTAAACGCAGTGTATGGCGGAAGAAATTTTTTTGTCTCCGGTTGTATGAAGCGTTTCTTTGCCGTCTCTTATAAATTTAAAAGATATTTCCGGGTGTGAAAGCGCAATTTTATCAACTATTCCTGCGCATGCGTTTGCTTCGGCTACGTCTTTTTTTAAAAATTTCATGCGTGCGGGAGTGTTGTAAAAAAGATCCCTTACAAAAATAGTGGTTCCGTTTGTGCAGCCGGTATCCAGGAGTTCGCCCGGCATACCGCCGTTTATGAAAAAACGTGTTCCAATTTCTTCTTCGGGCGATTTTGTGATTATTTCTACGTGTGAAACGGCGCAAACCGAGGCTAACGCCTCGCCCCTAAAACCAAGCGAAGATATTCTTTCTAGATCTTCCGAATTTTTAAGTTTACTTGTGGCGTGGCGTAAAAATGCATTTTTTACGTCATCTCGGTAAATACCGCAGCCGTTGTCTGTTATTTTAATAAGTTTGTTGCCGCCGTTTTTAATTTCAACTGTAATTCTTGTTGCTCCGGCGTCAATCGAGTTTTCCAGAAGCTCTTTTACGGCTGAGGCCGGCCTTTCTATAACTTCGCCCGCGGCGATTAATTGAGAAGTTTGCTTGCTTAAAATGTTAATTTTTTTCATTTGAAAGCCTCTTTTAGTTTTATTTTTTTGTCATTTCCACAAGACCATATAAAATGTTCATGGATTCCACTGGGGTAAGAACGCTTACGTCGATGTTTTTTAATTTATTTAGTATTTCATTTGCATTAGTGTAGGAATCTTTAAAAGTAAGCTGGGAAACATCTTTGGTTTCTTCATTTTTTGATTTGCTTTCGGGGTATTTATTTGATTCCAGCATTTTTAGTATATCTTTTGACCTATTTATAATATTTTGCGGAAGTCCTGCAAGCTTTGCAACTTCAATTCCGTAGCTGTCGTCTGCTCCGCCGGGAACGATTCTTCTTAAAAATGTGATGTCATCGCCACGCTTTTTAACCGCAATATTATAATTTTTAATATTGTTAAATTCGCCCGACATGCTCGTTAGTTCATGATAGTGAGTTGCAAATAAAGTTTTTGCTCCAAGTGTTTTTGGGTTTGAAATGTATTCTAAAACAGCCCTTGCAATGCTCATGCCGTCAAATGTTGATGTCCCGCGCCCGATTTCATCAAGTATTAAAAGGCTGTTTGAAGTGGCATTTTTTATAATATCTGCAACCTCGTTCATTTCCACCATGAATGTAGATTGCCCCGAAGCAAGGTCGTCTGACGCGCCGATACGAGTGAAAATATTATCCACAATTCCAATTTTTGCTTGCGTTGCCGGGACAAAGCTGCCAATTTGAGCCATTAAAGTTATTAAAGCGGTTTGGCGCATGTATGTTGATTTTCCTGCCATGTTTGGGCCTGTGATAACAGACACCATGTTTTCGTCATTATCAAGAAGTGTGTCGTTTGGGACAAATGGTGCGTCATTTAAAAGCTGCTCAACAACGGGGTGACGCCCTTCTTTAATAAAAATAGTTTTTCCGCTATGTATTTGAGGTTTAACGTAGTTATTAAAGCATGCGGTTTCCGCCAAAGAAACAATAACATCAAGGTTTGCGATAATATTGGCAGTTTTTGCGATTTTCGGCAGCTGCTCGGCCACTTTAAGGCGCACTTTTTCAAAAATTTCGTATTCAATTTCGTTTATTTTATCTTTAGCGTATAAAATGCGGGCTTCTAAATCTTTTAACTCTTGGGTTATATATCTTTCGCAGTTTGTCAGTGTTTGTTTGCGAATGTATTCTTCCGGAACCAGATTTTTAAAAGAGTTTGTAACTTCTATATAGTAACCAAAAATCTTATTGTAGCCTATTTTTAGTTTGGGTATGCTTGTTTTTTGGCGCTCGCGGCTTTCAATATCGGCAATTAAAGTTTTTCCGTTTTTAATGTCACTTCTGAGTCTATCCACTTCTTCGCTGTATTTTTCTTTGATTATGCCGCCTTCTTTAATTAGCATCGGTGGATCATCGATTATTGAGTCTTCAATTAGCATATACACTTCTTTTAAAAGGTCTAAATTTTCGCACATTTTACTTAAAAAGTAAGATTTGCATTTGTAAAGATTAAACTTGATTTGCGGTAGCTTAGAAAGGGTAGAGGAAAGCGATTTTAAATCTCTTGCGTTTGCAGAGCCGTATGTTATTTTTGTCATAAGTCTTTCAATGTCGTGAATTCCGGAAAGGCTTTCTGCGAAATCGTCTTTTAAAGCGATATCGTTTACAAGTTCTTCTACGGCGTCTTGTCGCCAAGTTATTTTCTGTATGTCAACAAGAGGCCTTTCAATCCAAGAACGCAGCAGCCTTTTGCCCATAGATGTTTTTGTTTTGTCCAGAACCCAAAGAAGCGACCCTTTTTTTGATTTTGTGCGCATTGTTTCTGTAATTTCCAAATTCCGTATGGTGTTAATATCCAGCCCCATAAATTCGGATTTATTATAAAAATTAATCGAGTTTATTCTTTCTATGCCGGATTTTTGCGTTTTTTTAAGGTAACCGAGCAAATTACCGATTGAAATAACGCAAACTTCGCGGCTTTCTATGTTGATTTTTTTTAGTCTTTCTTTTCCAAACTGCTTTATAAGCATATTTTTTGCGTTTATAAAGTCTTCGTTTTGCTCTAAAAATTCAGCCCTGCAAGAAGGAAGTTTACCTTTTAAGAAACTTTCCAAAGTGCTACCTAATTTTTTTCCGGAGCCGATTAAAATCTCGCTGGGCGAGAATTTTCCCAGTTCGTTTTTTAGCTGATTTACAGTATAATTTTTGTCGCCTTTAAGTTCAGTTGCGTATAAAATTCCGGTTGAAATATCGCAAAAACATGCCCCGATTTCTTCTTCGTTTTCAGAGGTAAGTACCGAACATATGTAATTGTTCTTTGCTTCGTCGAGCATACTTTCTTCCATAACCGTTCCGGGTGTAATTACACGCACCACTTCGCGTTTGACAAGGCCTTTTGCGGTGGCGGGATTTTCCATTTGGTCACACATTGCAACTTTGTACCCTTTGGAAACAAGCCGTGCAATGTATGATTCGCAGCTGTGATACGGTATTCCGCACATCGGTGCTCTTTCTTTTTGGCCGTAATCTTTTCCCGTAAGTGTTAAATCCAGTTCTTCCGAAACAACTTTTGCATCGTCAAAAAACATTTCATAAAAATCGCCGAGCCTAAAAAACAAAATACTGTCTTTGTAGCCACTTTTAATTTTCATGTATTGTTTCATCATTGGTGAAATTTCTGCCATATAATCCTCACTTGTTTTTTAATAATATATTTTAGTTGCACCCCGAGCAGCCGGAGCAGCTCCCCGTGCAGCTTGATACGTCATCGGTGTTTATCGTATATGGGTCTTGTCCGCCGGAAGATGCCGTTATTATGTAATTTATTTTTCTAAGGGTGTTTTCAAATTTTTCTTTTGATTTATTAAACTCTTTCATTGTTTCATTTTCCATTATTTTGGAGTAAAGGCCGCTTATTTCAGAGTTTAATTTGTCTATTTTTTCGTGGTCTGCTTCGCTTTTGGAAATTTCTTCGTTTATGGAAACTTTTTTTAAATTAAAAGTTTCAATCAGCTTTTGCAAATCTTTGTCGCATTCCACATTTTGTTCTCTTATTTTGTACTCTAGATATTCATCGCTTTTTTGAATTTCTGCTCCTAAATTTTTTGATAAAGTAATTAAATCCATATTTTTTCTCCTTTTCTTTTATATAATTTTTCCTTTTAGTGAATCTTTTTTATATCCTGTTATTAAAACATTTAAAAAATTTCCTACTTTTTCTTTTTCGCCTTTTGCTTCCACGATTATATTCCCACTTATTCTGCAAAGAAGCTCATTTGTTTCGGGCAAAAACGATTCCGCCAAGGCCCGGAATGTTTTTCCAAGCATTTTTTTATGAAGATCTTCCGAGATTTCTTCCTGAACTTTTAAAAGTTCTAGAAGCCGTGCGGTTTTTTTGCGCTTTGTTACGGGGTCGGAGAGTTTAGCCGCCGGGGTTCCCTCGCGCGGTGAATAAATGAAAGTAAAAAGCGAATGAAATTTTACCTTTTTTAAAATATCAATCGTTTCTAAAAAATCCTCATAAGTTTCTCCGGGGAAGCCAACGATTATATCGCTTGTAAAAACTATATCTGGAATTTTGCTTTTTGCGTAGTCTATGATTTTTAAGTATGATTCTTTTGTGTATTTGCGGTTCATTTTTTCAAGAATTTTATTGCTTCCGCATTGAACGGGAAGATGCATATGGTGCGCTATGTGTTTGCTATTACTTATAACGTCAAAGAGCTCGTTTGTTGCGTCTTTTGGGTGCGATGTCATAAATCTTATGGTATATTCTCCCTCAAAGCTATCCAGTTTTTTAAGTAGCTTTGGAAAATTAATATCTTCTTCCAGCCCTTTGCCGTAGGAATTAACATTTTGCCCCAAAAGAGTTATATCTTTGTACCCGCTTTCAAGCAGTTTTTTAAATTCACTTATAATTTCATTAGAATGCCTGCTTCTTTCGCGCCCCCTAACGTACGGTACAATGCAGTAAGAGCAAAAATTATTGCACCCATACATAATGGGCAAAAATGCTTTTAAATTATTATTTTTCACCATTGGGAAATCCTCGGCGATGATATCTTCGGTTTCTTTTATGTAGGCTTTTGCAGATGTTTTTCCGTTTGATTTTTTGTTTAAAAGTGCTTCGTAAAAGTGCAGGGGAAATTTATGAACAGAGTGAGTCCCGAAAACCAAATCTATAAAGCTGAATTTTAATTTTATTTTATCGATTATATTTTTTTGCTCCGTCATGCATCCGCAAAGTATTATAAATAAATTTTCGTTTGCTTTTTTAAGATTTTTTACCCAGCCGATGTTTCCAAACGCTTTGTTTTCGGCGTTTTCCCTTATTGCGCAGGTGTTAAAGAGTATAACGTCGGCATCTTCTTGATTTTCGGTTAAACAAAACCCCATATTAACTAGCATGCCTTTGTATTTTTCGCTGTCAGAAACGTTTTGTTGGCAGCCGTATGTTTTCACAAAAGCCTTTGGGCTTTTAATTTTAAGCACATTTTTGTAGTAGTCTTTTATTTTTTGGCAGTATATTTCTTGCTTCTCGCCATATTTATAAATAGGGGATAAATTCATAAATAATATTCCTCTTTCCCAAAAACCAAATTCTCGGTTTTTAAAATCATTTTCGTGTTTTTTGTTTTTTAATAAGATTGTAAGCGTACCCTTTGTTGTCAGCCGGGCCAATATTTGCGCCTATTTCAATCAGTGTTTTGTTTAATAAATTTCTAACCTCATCAATATTGTTATTTGTGCCTTTGTATTCTATTTCTATGAAATTTCCCAGGCCCTCAATTTCATCAATTGATATTTCGCAATCTTTATACATAAAACTTTGGCGAAATTTATTAACAACTACAAATGGAACAAATTCGCCGCTAAAATTTAATTTTTTTAAAATTTTATTTAGTTCTTCTTTTGAATTCATGGCGTATTCTGTTTCCTCGCAGTATGTGCGAATTTCTGCACCTTCAGGTAACCAATGCTTATAATTAAATGTAAAGCGGCCGTTTTCTTCTCTGATTCTTACCCAGTCGTTAACATGTTCGGGATCTTTAAAAAAACTGTTTGCGGGATTATCATAATAAGTGTCTATTTGGCGGTTACTTTTAAACGCTTTTATTCCGTTTTTATTTAAAAAACAAATCACTTGATCTTTGTTTAAAAGTTCATGTCTTATCTCGATTTCTTTGCTCATTGGCGGGTTCTCCTTGTTTTTTATTGCTGTTTCTATATTAAATGTAAACACATATATAAATTTTATCAAAACAAACGCATAAGTGCAAGATACCGCGAGATAAAATTTGTAAAAATATGTAAGTTTATTTGAAGTTGATTTTTTAGGCGTATTTTGTTTATAATAAATGTGAGTATATTTTAGAAAGGAGAAAATGAAAATGAAAACATTAAATAAAATAGCACTTGCTCTTTGCATTATTGGCGGAATAAACTGGGGGTCAATCGGTTTTTTTCAGTTTGACATCGTTGCGTGGATATTCGGTGGGCAAGATTCGGTTGTTAGTAGAATAATTTATGTGCTGGTATTTATCGGAGCAATTTGGTCTATTTCGCTTTTTTGGAGTAATTTTTGCGATTTAGACTCTGGGCCCGAAATCAATGACAAAATTTAATATAGGTTATAAACAAGCCCTACAAGCAGTGATTTGTAGGGCTTTTGGTTTTTAAAAAGCAAGAAAAATTCAAGTTGTAAAAAGAGTAAATAAAAAATTTTAAAAATAATGTTAATTTTTACAATAAAAAGGTTGACATTCATTTGCGATGTGTTCATAATATTAATGTAATGTGCCATGGGTTAGTATTTTGGCGCGTTTAAGCGGGATTTAAAGTGAAAAAATTGATAATCGTTATAAATATTACATTAATTTTTTATTAGGAGGAATTGTTATGGCAGGATTAGTTGAAAAATTTAAAGAAATGTGGTCTCCGTCTGAAGAATACGAAGACGACTACGAAGAAGAAAGCGTATCTAGAGCAGATTATGGTTTCAGATCAAAAAAGGATTCTTCAAACAGGGTGGTTAGCATTCATGCAACCGCAAAACTTAAAGTGGTGCTTGTTAAACCCGAAAAATTCGGCGAAGAAGTAAAAAACATTGCCGACGAACTTTTGAAAATGCACACAATAGTTTTGAACTTAGAAGGGGTTGCTAAACCGGAATCAAGAAGAATTATAGACTTTTTAAGCGGCGTGGCATATGCTAACGGGGGGAAGATAAAAAAAGTATCCACGGATACTTTCGTTGTAACCCCGTGCAATGTTGATTTGGAAGGCGAAGATTTTTTAGGTGAACTGGAAAATCACGGTGTTTATTTTTAAATAAAAAATTTATTAATAAATGTAAAGGGTGAGCATTTTGTTAACTGTTGATGATATTAGAAATGTAAGTTTCCGCAGAGCAAATTTTGGCGGGTATAAACCTGAAGATGTGGACGCATTTATAGACGATGTGGAAGATTCTTATCAAAAAATTTTGGATAGAAACCAAAATCTTTGCGGCGAAATTGAGAATCTAAAAAGAAAAATCGAAAAACTTCAAGGCGAAGACAGCACAATCAAAAAATTAATTTTAAACGCAAAAGAAATTGCAGACGGCACGCTTTCCAAAGCGAAAGAAAAAACAGCCGAAATGGTCTTTAAAGCATCAAAAGAATCAGAAAAAATCATGGCAAGAGCAAAAAAAGAAGTGGATTTTCAAAAAGAAATATTTAATCAGCTCAAAATTGAATCCGCTAATTTGCGCAAGAAATTAGACGATGTTTACAAAGAGCATATTAAAATGATTGACAGTATCCCCAGTGAATTTGAAGAAGATTCGGAAGACGATGAATACGTTGCCGGTCATGTGATGAAAAGTGAAAATGAGGATTTTGAAGAAGAACCCTCGGAAAATTTAGACTGCTTAAATATTTCCAGCCATGATGATTCTTATGTCGAAATCGAAAGCAGTCCGGCTGAAGATACATCCGAAGAAAGCATAGATGACATATTAAACGGTAATTTACATAATGAGGATGAAGATTTACCAAATTCCGAAAACGAAAAGACATACAAAGATCTTAAATTTGGAAAAGATTATAACATCAGTGAAGATGAATCTGATACAGGGGCATATTCCGGACTATTTAAAAAATAAAAGTAGCTTAAAAAATTGAATGGAGAGAAATTTAATTTGGAACTAGAAAAAATAAAAACGATTGTTTATACTTCATGTGTAGCAGTATTTACGATTGTTGCGTCGGGTTGTTTAATTATGTTTGCAAGAAGTTCGAGCAAGCTTATGGATAGGTGTGGAACAAAGTTTGAACAAATCGAAGATAACGTATTAAAAATGAGTGAAAATGGCGTAATATCAAGTGAAAACTTAGCGAACACTCTTGGCGAATCGGCAAAGTATGTCAAGGGGCTTAATAGTAATGAAAAGCCAGCTCAAGGTAGCAAAAGTGAGGCTGTTTCAACAATCCTTGATGAACTGGCAAAGTATTTCAAGGGGCTTAATAGTAATGAAAAGCCAGCTCAAGGTAGCAAAAGTGAGGCTGTTTCAACAATCCTTTATAATATTGCCAAAATAACAGGCGATGCAGCTAGCGATGAGCCTTCAAAACCTGGCAGTAAAAACGATAATATAGAAAAGCTTTTGAAAAATTTAGCAGAGCTTTCACAAGTCACAAAAGAAAAATTTGTTGGAGATGAAAATAAAAAAGGTGCATTGGAGAATGCTTCCGAATTTTGTGAACGTGCGAACAATGGTGTTAAAAATCTGAATGGAGTGTTATTTGATACTCGTACTGATAAAGAAAAAAAAAATGATGAAGAAAGTAGGGGAGGAATCATAGAATCCGATAATGTTGCATTTCATGCGGGAGCTGATCTTAAAGGAGAATATAATGAAAATAGTAGCTTGCTTGACCGATTTGTTTCTTGGGCCTTTTGTCATCCAGTTTGATATAAGTACAAATAAATAAAAAGCAATAAAAAATCTGCCGGAATTTAAGTTCCGGCAGATGATTTTTTGTGTTTATTTTTAATTTAGTATTCCCATTGATCTCATTATTACTTCTGTTATAAATGATGTTATAACCGCACAGGCCGATACTGTGAATAGCCCTCGCCCAAAATAAGAAAGCACTACAGCCATAATTACGCCCGCCCAAGCGGAAACGGGGGTGCTGGTGGAGCTAAAAACTTCAGGCACAATAAGTGCTGTAAGAACTGTGCTGGGGATGTATGTAAAAAACGATTTTAAAAATTTGTTTTCTATTTTCTTTTTAAAAAATAGTAACGGTATAGCTCTCAGAGCAATCATGGTTATCGCCATGGAGATTAATATTATATAAATATTTTGGCTGTTCATTTATTCTTCCTCCTTAATGTCTGAGAGTTCTTTTTCTTCAATTGGTGCAATCCAAGAGCAAATTGCTGCCGCAGATACTGCGCAGGTTATCATTGTTATTCCTGCCGGATTTATACCCCAAGAAGAAATTGTTTTTCCTATAATCGGAATGGCTTCTAATATATAGCTTAAAATTATTGTAATTACTACGCTGAATAGTATTTTTCTGGATTTTTTGGCAGATGGGATAACCATTGCGATGAATAGCCCGTAAAGCATTATTCCTAAAACAGGCTTTACAATGTCGGGAATAAGCCCTGTAACCAGTGAGCCGGTTGTATTGCCGAGTATGTACCCCAAAAATGGCGAAAAAGCCAAGCCCATAAGATATTTTCCGCTGAGTGCGCCTTGATTTTGCATTGCTAAAACGTAAACTTCGTCGGTATTAATTACGCCGAATAATAATTTTTGCCATGTGGGGGTGTCAGATTTCATTTTTTGTGACATTGAAATTGAAAATATAACGTACCTAAAATTAGCGATAAACAGCATAAAAACGTACATAAGTGCAATAGTTTCGCCTTTTTTAAAGTAATTCAAAAATATTCCTTGCCCGGAACCTGTGTACATAATTCCAAAAATTTGTGCCATAGAAAAATTTAAGCCTGCAAGCACAGCATCAACCGCAATTGCCATGGAAATAGGCAAGTATGCAAGCGCAATGGGGATGCCGTCTTTAAAGCCCCTTCTAAAATCATTATTTTTTTCAATCATTTTTAATATAACCCCCTAATTTTATTTTAATTATGATATTTTATCATATTATTTGCAAAAACTCAAGTATAAAATCTATATTTTTATAATTTTATTCCAATTTAAAGCGCCATAACTTGTTTTTGTATTCTTCTGTGGCGTAGTCAATTCCAATTCTTGGGTAAGATTTATATTTTGGAATTTCTCCGGAATCCTCAATCCAAATTTTTTCAGAAGTTATTAAATTTTCCTCGTTAAGAGTTTTTGTGATTTGTAAATACTTAGTAAGTTTGCCCGGGCCATTGTAATTTTCTACCGCCCTTATTAAAATGGCTTGTGGCATGTTCTCCGGACCAGTTACCACATTAAAAAGAAAATGAATTCCATAGCAAAGGTAGACATACGCTACTCCGCCTTTTTTATAAAGAGTTTTTGTTCTTTCGGTTTTTCCTTTATGTGCGTGGCAGGCAGTATCAGATTCACCGAAGTAACACTCTGTTTCGGTAATTTTAGATTTAATTATTTCTCCGTTTATATTTCTGCATAAAAACTTACCAAGTAATAAAGGCGCTGTTTCGGTGCAGTTTTTTATGTAAAATTCTTCTCCTAACTTTTTCATCATACCATAAAAACCCCCAAGATATTTTTATATTTTTATTATAGCACAGATAGCACAGATTTTTTGTAAAGATGAATATAAAAAAATAAACTGCCAATAATATAACTTGGTAATTGAAAAGCCGGAGGAATTTTATTGGCGCAAGAGATTTATAAAAAAACAGAAAAGAATTATTTGTATAATGCAAAATGTTTAATTTATAAAAAGGTAGCCGAAAAATTAGAAATTTTACAAGAAAAAACCTGTAGAAATATAAATTCCTACAGGTAAGTAAATTTAAATTATTAAAAGTAGACCGATAAGCCGAATTCTGTCGTGAGTAATCATCTATCTGGACCAAATGTTGCCATACTGGTTCGGTGCCACCTTTTATTGCGCCGAGCAAGCGCATTTTTTACCAAACGGTGTTGCTCCGGTTAGGGTTTACATACCTGTGCAGTCTCCTGCATGGTGGTGAGCTCTTACCTCGCCATTTCAACCTTACCTAAAAATGTGTTTAGGCGGTGTGTTTTCTGTTGCACTTTCCCTGAGGTTGCCCTCGGCGGCTGTTAGCCGTTAACCTGCTCTGTGGAGTTCGGACTTTCCTCATGCAATAATTAAATTGCACGCGATTACTTGGTCTACTTATTTATAATTATACCATACCAAGTATTTTTGGTAAACTTTGTTTTTGTATTTTTTAATTATTAATTTAATTTTTTGAAAGCTTATCCAAAGTGGTTTGTAATTCAGTTGCCAATTTATTTAAGGCTTCTATTTTAGCCGTTGTCTTGTTAACTTCTTTTGCAAGCTCTAAAATTCCAATACCTGCTTTCATAGCTAACCATTTAGCCCAGGATTTAGCGGAATAGCTTTCCCGAAATGTGTCGATTGCTTTATCTATTTTTGTAATTGATGCATCAAAGTCATTTTTTATATCTGTAAGTCCTGAGGTAACCTTTGTTATTTTATCAAGTAGTTTTTTAAAAGAAAAATTAAATTTGATTTCTTCGCCATCTTTTGATAACGTCATGGTCTCAATTTCTTTAAGTTGTTCTTTTGCGTTTTTTATAAGATCTTTTAACTTTTCATTAGTTTTATTATAAAATTTGGCTGAGCCCAAATCTTTTTGCAAGTCGCTTATTTGATAATACAAATTATCTATTAGCGTATTTTTAGAACGTACTATGTCACTTTTATTTCCAAATTTATAGCTGGATATAGAATTAATCGTCGCTTCAGTGGCTCTGATTTTGTTTTCAAGTTCATCTGTTGCAGTTGTTAAGTCTTCTAATTCCTTACTATTAAAAAGTTTTAATTGAAATTTTTTTTTTGTATTTGCTTTTTCTTTAAGCTGATCAACGATAATTGGTATATGTTTTACATCTTTTAATGCTGAACGCATGTAATGAACGTGTAAAGGCAAATCGCTATAGATGTCCTTTATCTTAGCATCTTCTTGTTCGGTTATTTTTTTGGCTAATGCTTCTTTCTTTTTGTGAAATTCATCGCGTGCGTTTTCATAGTATGTGTATAATTTGTTTATAACTTCGGTGCAGTATATGGCAAATTTAAGCACGGGTTTTTCGTTTTCATCTTTAAGCATAGTAAATCTAATCTTAGGGTTAGGGTCGTTATCAGGATTTTCTTTGTATTCTAATTTTTTTACGTCATCTGTTTTATATACAAAGTCATGACGATCCAGGGCCTCTTTAAAAGGGCGACTTCTTTTAGCTGCTGTTTCAAGAGTTTTTCTTGCTTTTTCAAAATACTTCTCAATTTCTTTATAGTTACGTGTATTCTCAAAATAACTTTCGTAGAAGCATAATGTTTCATAAGGGTTTTCAATTATTTCTATAAATTTTTTAAGAGGTTCATCACCTTTTCCAATTGAGCGCAAATTATTTATAACGCCGGGGCCATAATCTTTATATGCTTTTTCGATTTTTTTCCATTTTTCTTTTGCATTTGTAATAACGTCTTTCGGAATAGCTATGTCTTGTGGTTTGCACCCTTTAATGCTTACTTCGTCGGACAATGTGTTGATTTTTCCTTGAGTTTTTAATGCCATAATATTACCACCTTTATCTGTAAAATTAGTATTTAACGAGATAAATATAGTACCTATTATGTAATTTGTCAATAGATTTTTTGTACAAATTTTTCTAAGTTATATTTATAGTGATTAAAATTTTCTTTGAAATTCCACGATTTAAACTTTAAATCATTGCATATTTCGCTAAGTGGCGCCAAAACAAAGGGCCGGTTTTCCATTCTTGGGTGGGGGAGGGTTAAATTCGGTGTATTTATTATTTCATTTTCGTAAAGCAGCAAATCGATATCAATTACCCTTGGGGCAAATTTATAGGGTCTTGTGCGACCCATTAATGCTTCTATTTGCAGGCATTTTTCAAGAAGTACTTCGGGTTTTAATTCTGTTGAGATTTTAACGCAACAGTTTATATATTTGTTTTGTTTGCCCGGTGTTTCAAAAGGTACTGTTTCATAAAATCCTGAAACTGCCTTAATTTTAGTGCTTTCTATATTATTTATTTTCTTTATGGCATAGTTTAAATTTTCTTTTCGGTTCCCCATATTGCTGCCAAGTGATAGTATTGCTTCGTTCAATTTACATCACTTCTGTTTCTGCAGATTTTTATGCCCACATAGTCAAAATTTTCTTTAATTGGCGCTTCCGGTTTTTTTATTGTAAGTTTTATGGATTTTACTTTTTCAAAGTTATCAAATATGTTTTTTGTGGTGATTTCTGCAGCTTTTTCCAGAAGATTGTAAGATGTTTCGGTTAAGGATTTTTTTATATTTCTTATTATATCGGAGTAGCTTACCGTATCCGTAATTTTGTCTGTTTCATATCCAGCGGTTTTTTCGGTAGTTATTTCGGCATCAATTATAAAATTTTGTCCGTTTTGTTTTTCTTCTTCATGTACTCCGTGATAAGCGAAAATTTTTAAATTTCTAATTATTATTTCATTCATTTAATTTTCTCCCTTTAGTATGTAATCTGCCACTTTTGCTGCTTGAACGGCTTCTTTTACATCATGCACCCTGAGTATATTAGCCCCGCCGCTTATGCAAATTGTGTTTGCGGCTATTGTACCGGGGAGTCTTTCTTTTGGTGGGGGATTGCCGCAGCATGCCCCGATTATTCTTTTTCTCGAAAGTCCCACCAAGCAAGCGTGATTTTCTAATTTTATATTTTTTAAATTTTTAATTATGTAAGCATCTTCGTCTCGACTTTTGCCAAAACCTATCCCTGGGTCAAAGCATATTTTTTCTGATTTTATTCCAAATTTTTTAGCTTCTTCAAGCTTTTTTTCAAAAAATTTTTTTATGTTTGTTCCCGGTTTGTTGTGGGTTATTACTACTGCACAGTTATATTTGGCAATAAGCGGCAGCATCTTTGGATTTTCGCAGCCTGTTATATCGTTTATGATCGATACGCAGCCTAATTCCAGACATTTTTCGGCGATTTCCGGGTAAAAAGTATCAATGGAAATGGGTATGTTGGTTTTTAGATTTTTAATTACCGGCTCAAGTCTTTGCCATTCTTCATCTTCTGAAATTTGTGTAAATCCCGGCCTTGTGGATTGTGCCCCGATATCGATAATATCTGCGCCCTCGGCTTCAATTTGTTTAGCGCGGTTTATTGCTTTTTCCGGCGTGTAAAAATTTCCGCCGTCTGAAAAAGAATCCGGCGTAATATTAAGAATACCCATTATTTTTGTTTTTTTGTTTAAATCAAATTTATAGCTCAAATAAACATCACCTGCCTTTTATTCGTAAATTAATTTTAAAGTTATTACATTTTGGTTTTTATTTTCTAAGAATTGCGACTGTGTTGTGCGAAGCTTATGGCCGTTTAATAAATTTGAATTTGCATTTTTTAAGCATTCAAAATACAAAAGTGGCTCTTCGCTTAGAAGTTTTGCTTTGTAATTGTCGTAGTTATTTTTAATCATCAGATGTATCATTTTTTTGTTTTCGGAGGCCAAAGATATTAATTTTTTAATAATTTTTTGGCGTGTTTCATCGCCTAAATTTTCTATTTTAACGCAGTTTACTTCCATATAATTTTTTTCCATAGAATTACATTTTGGCAGCTCAAAATTATACTTTTTGTCCTGAGAAAAATCAGAAGTTTCGGTAACTACGCTGTTTACTGTGTGAGTTTTTTTGATTAGCTCGTCGGAAAGATTAAAATAATCGTACTTTTGTAGTTCCCCGGCGCAGTCCCAAGTTACATCCACGTGGTACCAATTGTTATCGATTTTGGCCACATTCCACATGTGGTCCTCCTTTTCGCGTGAACCCGTTACAGTTTGGCATTTTATTCCTAAATTGCAAAGTAGAATCTGCATTGCTTTGGAATAGCCTTCACATACTGCTTCTTTTTCCACTAAGCAGCCGTATGCGGTGTATATTTTGTAATTATTTGATGACGAAGTTTTTTTGTATGTGCAATTATCTATTAAATAATCATGCACAAACAGTTCTTTTTCATATTCGTTTGGTAGCACGGAGGCTTTTGATTTTATTTCAGAAATTTTTTCGTTAAATTTTTTTGCGGCTTTTTCTTTTTCGGATTTAGAAAATATAGACGTAAGTTTAATGATCGTTTTGTTTTGGCTGTGGATATAATTAAAAACATTGGAAAGCCAAAAAATTTCCGGATTGTCAAATTGGAAAGCGTATATAACTTTTTTTATTTGCGAAGAAGATAAATTCACCCCTGAAATAGTTATTGGAGAAAGCAGATAATACCCTGAATTTTTGTGTTTTTCGTCGGTAATTTTTTCTGCGCTCGATTTTACCGCCAAGTAAAGCCTTTTTTCGTTTGAGTCGGTTAGGCTTGCGTATCCGCTTATTATAACGCAGGAAGAACCTGAATTTCCGCTGTTTAAAATAATACTATTTTCCGATGCAAAATTGTTTTCTATGGCGTCGTCCTCGCTTTCAAAAGTGTTTATTCCAAGTAAAGAGTTTATAAACTGTGGATCCAGATGTTTTATTAAATAAAAACTAAGCGTAAGAATCATTATAGATGCTATAAAATAAACAAATAATAAGTATTTTTTCTTCATTAATTATCACATCCGTTTTAAACTCATTTCAAAAACTAATTTGCGCTTGTTCCTTTTAATTTTACAAAAGCAAATTTGTTTATAAGCATTGCCACAAATACACCAAGGAGTGTATCCATAACCCTTTGAATAACGTACTGCAAAGTGCTGCTTGTGCTGGGGCCGGATCTGGACAGAATGACTATAATTACCACGCAGCCAATCGATACTGCTTGCTTTCTGTTTATCAAATTGCAGGTATAAACTACTATTAGTATACAAAGCGGAAGCAAAATAACTCTTATCCATTCGTAAGTAGGGAAGGAACATATAGATTCAAGGGCGACATATCCTACACAGCCGCCTATTAAAGTCCCTATTATTCTGTTTATTCCCGTGTCCCACGTTTGCGCATATGTTTGTTCCATGCAAATTACAGACGCGATACATGCGCAAAAAATATCTTCGTGGTTGGAAAACATAGATACAAAAGCGCATATTGCAACTGCTATTGCGGTTTTTATGGCTCTTAATCCCAGTTTGTATTTTTTGTTAATGTTCATATATTGTTGGTGTAGTCCTTTCTCGTGTTTGTTTAATAGCCTTTTATTAATTCTAATGATTCATCGTTTTTAATTAAATCTTTGACCTCGGTAGTTTTAAATTCATTTTTTGTGTTTCTTGCTACTATGTACTTAAGCCCTGAATTTATAATAAGCCTTTTGCACATAGAACAAGGAGAAGCATTTTGAACGTATTCCAGGTTGTCCATTTCTTTGCCAACCAAATACAGTGTTCCACCAAGCATTTTTTCCCTTGATGCGTGAATTATGGCGTTGGCTTCTGCATGAACGGAGCGGCAAAGTTCGTACCTTTCGCCGCGCGGAATGTTAAATTTTTTTCTGACGCATAAATTAAGGTCCATGCAATTTTTTCTGCCCCTTGGTGCGCCGGTATAGCCTGAGGAGATGATTTGGTCGTTATTTACTATTACTGCGCCAAAGTTCCTTCTTAAGCATGTTCCGCGTTTTAAAACGGTTTCGGCGATGTCTAAGTAATAATTTTCTTTGCTTATTCTTTCCATTTTTAAAAATCCTTTTTATTTTTTTATTATTACTATCATTATAACATATAATTAATTATATTTCTAAAACATTTATTTAAAAATTGGCTGAATTTGTTTGTTTTGTAGTGCTAAATTTATGGTATCTTCCAAAAGGTTAAAATTAGAAACAAGTGAATTTGGCTTTTTTTCGTAGTCGTCTTGATGCATAGGCACAAAAAATATGTTCTTATGGTTTAGCGTTTTACCCAGGTTTTTTGCACTGCCTCCTAAAGCGTCGTTTGTAGCAAGAGCAATTACAACGGGTCTTTTTATTCTAAGCTGAGATTTAACCGCCATTGTAACCGGTGTGTCGGTTATGCTGGCGCAGAGTTTTGCCAGTGTGTTTCCGGTGCAGGGGCAAACAGCAATGATGTCCACCATTTTTTTCGGCCCGATTGGTTCAGCATCCGGTATAGTGCTAATGATTGATTTTTCGCAAATTTTTTCAATTTTTTTGCGAAATTCTTTTGCGTTTCCAAATTTTGTGTTTAAGTTATATGCGTTAAAAGACATAATTGGGAGTATTTCGTGACCTTTTTCTTTAAGAATTTGCATTTGTTTTATAGATTCCGAAAAAGTGCAGAATGAGCCGCACATTGCAAATCCAATTTTAATTTTTTTCATAGATTATGCTCCTTTATTAGTTCGTATATAGCAGATTTGATTATTTCTCCGGAGGTTTTCGGAAAATATTTTCCCGGTAGTCCCAAAGCATGAATTGTTTTTATCCCCAGATTTTCAGCTTCTTTTTTGTCTATTCCTCCGGGCATAGATGCCAGGTCTATTATTACAGTGTTTTTGCTGCATTTTAAAAGGACTTCCTTGTCAAAAATCATTTTTGGAACGGTATTAAATATAAGGTCGTACTTTGAGAGGTCATCATTTTTACTTGGAGTATCCATAGAGCCATAGCCGTTAATATTTGCCCAGGCTCTGTCTTGACTTTTTCTGGCGCTTACTGTTACATTTGATTTTAAATCGTAGAGCAGTTTTGATAAAATTTTTCCAATTCTTCCGTATCCAACTACTAAAGAAACGGAATTTTTTATTGTTTTTCCGCTTTCTTCCATAGCTAATTTTATTGCTCCTTCGGCTGTGGGAAGTGCGTTTAAAATTTTAAATTTTTCTGTGTTGTAGTCAAACGACGTTATTTGTTTATTTTTGACATCTTTTTTAAATAATGTTAAACTTGAAATATTAAATGCAAAAACAGTTTTACTTTTTAGCATATCAAGTAATTTTAAATTTAGCGGTATGTTTTTATGGTATAAAGGAGCATATATATTTTTGCCGTCCCGAGTTGTTGGCACGGGGAGAATAATGTAATCGGAAAAATTTATAACGCTTTCCAAAGAATTTTCTTCTTCTGCGTTTTGGCCCTTGTTTATGCCGCAGAGCATTACAGCGTGGCCGTCTTTTTTTAAACCTTGGCCAAGATAGTACTGGCGAATGTCTCCGCCGATTATTCCAAATTTTTTAGATTTCAATTTTAGCACGCTCCTTTTAAAAAGATTGGAGTTTTTGATTTGTAGTTTTTAAATAATTATAAGTCTTTTTAAATATATAATATTAAAGGTGAGATTATTTGTGAAGAGTTTTTTAAATTTAAACAGTGACGAACTACTTATAGAGTACAAAAATTTGCTAAAAGATTATAACGAGTATAAGAAATTGAATTTAAGCCTTAATATGTCGCGCGGGAAGCCGTGCGCCGAGCAGCTTGATTTGTCTATGGATTTGCTTTGTGGATTAAATGAAAAATCTGACTGCATGAGCAAAGACGGTGTTGATTGCAGAAATTACGGAATAAATGACGGACTTCCTGAAATGAAAGAATTTATTTCGGAATTAACGGGAATAGACAAAGAAAATTTTATTGTAGGTGGAAATTCAAGCCTTAGCATGATGTTTGATGTGATTTCTTATTTTATGACTCACGGGAGCTTGGGGAATATGCCGTGGGGCAAACAAGGGAAAATAAAATTTTTGTGCCCTTCTCCCGGGTATGACAGGCACTTTTCAATTTCGGAATTTTTTGGTATAGAAATGATAGAAATCCCAATGAAAAAAGATGGGCCGGATATGGATTTGGTTGCAAAATATGTATCTGAAGACAGTGCTATTAAAGGCATATGGTGTGTGCCGAAATATTCCAATCCGCAGGGTGTAACTTACAGCAACGAAGTTGTAAAAAGATTTGCAAAATTAAAGCCCGCTGCCAAAGATTTTAAAATTATTTGGGATAATGCCTATTTTGTTCATGATTTAACAGATGAAGAAACCCCGCTTTTAAATATAATTGATGAATGCAAAAAATTCGGGAACGAAGAAATGCCGATAGTGTTTTATTCTACTTCCAAAATAACATTTCCCGGTGCGGGTGTGGCGTTTATGGCTTGTTTGGGGCAAAATTTGAAAGATTTTAAAAAAATGTACAGTATAAAAACAGTTGGATTTGATAAATTAAATCAGATTAGGCACATTAAGTTTTTAAAAAACAAAAAAACTCTTTTGGAGCATATGAAAAAGCACCGCAAAATTTTACGCCCAAAATTTAAAATTGTTGTAGATTATTTAGAAAAAGAGTTTAAAGAAAATCCGATTCTTAAATGGTGCGAGCCAAAAGGCGGATATTTTGTAAGTGTGGATACATACTCAAACTGCGCAAAAAGAACAGTTCAGCTTTGCAAAGAAGCCGGAGTTATTTTGACAGATGCGGGTGCAACTTATCCTTACAAAAATGATAGAAACGACTCTAATATAAGGCTTGCGCCAACATTTCCGAGCGAGAATGAACTAAAAACTGCGATGAAGCTTTTTTGCCTGTGTGCGAAATTGGCTTTTATAGAGAAAAAATTGGAGAAATGATTAAAAATAAAACGGAAGTTAAAATTGAAAGGAGATTAAAATTTTGAATTTACTATTAAAGAAAAAGTTTGTTTTTGCGTTTTTTTGTTATCTATTATTTTTTGGGGCTTTAGTTTTTGGAGGTAATAGAGTAAAAGCTTCGGGGCTTATATATAGCGACCGTTACTGCATTGCAAAGAATAAAGATGTGCTTTTTGCGCCGTCATCCAAAGCGGATTCTTCTATAAGGTGGCATAGCAGCAATTATGATGTTGTTAGTGTCAGCGAATACGGAGTAATTCATGCCAAAAATGTAGGTGAAGCCGAAATAACCGCCACGGAATCAAACGGATACGTTTCTAAGTGCAAGGTTGTAGTTATCGGTGAAGATCCTATTAGGATCGCATATCCGTCTAATTCAATAGTTGGAGTAAATAATGGCTTTGAAGTAACGGCAATTACTCCTCAAAATGTGGAATCTGTAAAATTTGAAATTGATACTCCTTGGGGCAAATACGATGATTATTGTTCGGATAGACGTAGTAGCGGTGATGTTTTGGTATGGACGAAAAATATTTCAGTAGGTCGCGAAGGAACAACCAACATAAAAACATATGCAAAAATTGGAAACGACTGGCATACTAGGGTAGAAGGAGATTTTAGTGTAAAAGCTGTTGGCTCGTACGATAAAAACTCAAGCTCTCTTCAAGAAAGATCCGTTAGTAAAGGTGGGGCAGAGTTTATTGCGTCTTGCGAAGGTTTTATAAATCATGTTTATAAAGATCCGGCGAATATTTTGACTATAGGCTACGGAAAAAAAGTTAATCCATATGAACAATTTTATAATAATATTACAAGCGATGAAGGGGTTGCTGTGTTTTCTAAACTGCTAAGTCAAGGTTATTATGCCAAATCCGTTAATAATTTTTTGATAGGTAACGGAATAAAATTTAACCAAAACCAATTTGATGCACTGGTTAGTTTTTGTTATAACTTAGGGTGCGGGTGGCTTAATAATGGAAGCTATTTAAGTAATATTTTAAAAAATTGTGCAGGTGCTTCCGGCGGCGGATATTATACTGGGAAAGTTAATTCGGACAACGGGCTTAATGTTCGTTCAGGTCCTGGTACTAATCACAGAAGACTTTGCGCATTGCCAAACAGAACTGTGGTAACGGTATTAGACGACGCCAGAAAAGATAATAATTGGTACAAAATAAGAACCGGTGGCGGCACAGAGGGGTACTGCTACGGCGATTATTTAGAAGTTACATATTTTGGCGGTTCGGAAAGATCTCTTAGCAACATAAACCGAGATGAATTTATAAATGAGTTTTGTCTTTATCATCACGCTGCGAAAAGATGCCTAAAAGGTTTGGTAATCAGAAGATTTCATGAGCTGGATATGTTCTTTTACGGAATTTATACTAAATTTAGAAGTGGTAACTATAACTACGGTGGCTATCCCGTTCCGGATTGTGCAAGAAATATAATGTAATAAAAAACAGTTTATCAAAAAGATAAACTGTTTTTTGTTAACTTATTTATATATTTAATGTGGTGCAAAATAATCTATAAAATAGTGCAGCAACCTTCGCCAACGGATGATGATTTTAAGAATTCCAAGTAACTATCAGGCAGCGGTACTCCGGTTTGCAGCATTTTAAGTAGCTCTTTAGTGTAACGGTAATTCCAGTTGTATTTATCACCATAATAGTTAGTGATAGCAGTTGATAAAATTTCGATAATATTATCATTTTGAAATTTACCGGAGCGGATTAGAATATATATCATAAAAGGATTGACGTCCTCAGACTCAGACTCTAAAACATTTTTGTTGTCGTATGGGCGGCGTGGTGTTGTGACGTCTGCGCCTTTTTCTATTAAATACTCAAATGCACGTTGCATGTTGTTTATTTCATTTCTTCCTTTTATACAGTAATCTTTGTTGCAGCATCGGTCGTGTTCTTCTTGGTCAGAGTATTGACGGACGCAATCTTTGTATGATATGGCGCTTTTCAGTATGCTAAATTTAGTGAATAGAAAAAAGGAATCAAATAGCTCAGTGGGTGTACATCCACAAGCTAAGAATCGATCAATTGTTTCAGTGGGGTTAGAAGTTATTGTGAACCTCCTATTCCACCAATAATGATCATGGCGATCACCTGGATCGCTTGGTAAATAAGGAACTCTGAGAGATCTAATCATTAATTCGGATTCTTTCATCATTTCTTTGATTTTTTCTACGGATGAGTTATAACCGCTTAATATAGCGGAAGTTAAAATTTCATTACTGGGATTATTAAGGATATGATTATCTAACAAGAAAAAAAGAAAATCATCATCAATTATACCGTTATAGTACGGGTTAGCCATGAACCGGAGTATACACATGTTAATTGCACGGTCGTCCCAGAATTCATGGTGTTCTTGTGATAATTCCAGAAGTTCGTCGCGGTCGAAATGCCCTTGCGCACATCTAACTAGAGCGGTAGCGTACTCAGAGTCGCTTCTTGCAAATTTTGCTCCTTGACGAACTAAACTTTCAAGCGTTTCTGCGTTGCCTTCTTCACAAGCGGCTTGAACTTGTTCCCTAAGCGTTAAAGCCTGTGTTAGGGGGGCGAAAACTAGGCTAAATGCGCACATCAGCCCGGCTAACAATAAAAATTTTGTTTTTTTCATAAAAATCACCTTTCAATATTTTATTTGGCATAGTTGCCATGTGCACATTATTACATTATTTTAAAAAAATGTCAATATATGTAAATAAATATTCAAAATTTAATTAGGTTAATATTTAATATATAATATATATATAACGCTTTCTTAATCTACGAAATTGCAAATCAAAAAACAGCTTAATTTGATTTTTGCTTGTTGTAGTGTTATATTTGCGTTGTAATGAATTTTAATTTTATAATAAAAAGTGGGGGATATGAAGTGAAAATTACAAAAACGGGTATTTTTATTGTAATGAGGGTTATTGCATATTTATTTTTAATTTTACCATTAATGTTAATTTCGGCTTGTAATTCCGGCAATGAAGTTCAAAAGCCTGAAGAATCCACTTTGGTGGAAGAAAGTTCTCCACCCGAGAAAGAAAAAATAGAAATAGAAAGTTTGCACTTTGATGATTCGGAATTGGAAATGGACATAAAGGAAACCAAAGAAATAGTTTTAAAAATCTCGCCAAATAATGCTGAAATTGAAGGATTGGAATGCTGCACATCAGATGAAAAAATTGCATCTTTGGAAAAAACGAATGTTAAAGACGACAAAAGCGAAATTACATTTAAAGTAAAACCAACCGGCGAAGGGAGTTGCGAAATTTTTTCTAAAGCTAAAAATGGTGTCGAGAGCAATAAAATTACTTTAAAGATAATTGATAAAGATAGAATTGAGGCGGAAGAAAAAGCTAAAAAAGAGGCCGAAGAGCAAGCAAAAAAAGAAGCGGAAAATAAAGCCAAACAGCAAGCCTCTCAAAGTAGTGCTTCTCAGTCTTCGGCAGGTTCAAGTTCTAGTTCTGGGACTAAAAAGAAAAGCAATGCAAATAACAGCCACGGGAAAGCTATTTACTGTACTCCGCATGGTAAAAGGTATCACTATGACCCAGATTGCGGAGGTAAAAATTCCAAACAAACAACATGGGAATATGCAAAATCTATTGGTTTAACTCCATGCCAAAAATGCGTACATTAAAAATGAGTTTAAAGCTCGGCTTTTATGCCGAGTTTTATTTTTTGTTTAATTAAATTGCGTAAATTTTGATGTGATATTTCGGTACAGTCAAGATCTAAAAGTGCCAAGGTTTTTAATTTGGATTTTGAAGAAAATAAAATTACCTTGGATGTAGTATTTCATAAATCATTATGGTTTAATCATTTAAAAAGTGTGGAAGAAATAGACACCGGATCTTTATTAACCATGTTGTTTACGCACATATCGATAGTAGAAAAGCTAGCTCAGGGTATTTTAGCAGCAGGGAAGTATAATAAAAATTAAAAAGATGATATTGAGAAAATTTCTCATGTATCATCTTCATTATTTATACGTAATAAGTGTCTGGTTTAAATAGTAGGGTTATTACATCAATAATGCAACCAAAAAAGAAGAAACCGCATGTAAATAAATATATAAGTCCCAGGCCTATTTTTTCTTCATAAAATTTATGACCACAAAGTGTGAAAATGCATAAAAACAGAGCAATCCATTTATTCTTCGGTTTGCCATAGAAAACATTGTGAGCCACGGGGACTGTAGCGGAAGCACTTGCAGATGCACTTGACGATGCGGAATTATTGTTATTAATCACGATTGGGCTACTACTATTGTTGCTTTGCTTAAGTTCCTCAACTTGTCTTCCACATTTAGTGCATATAATGGCATCTTTTGGGATTTTTTCACCACAGTGTTTGCAAAATTTTAAATTTTCATTCATATTAACATCTCCTTTAAAATATTTAATTAACATATGCTAAATACATTATAAACCATATGCTATACATTTGTCAATAGAATTATAAAATTTATTTAAAGTTTTGGTGTTAAATTTATAACAGAAGAGTAATTTAAACTCAGTGAAAGACAAAATCTTGAACGCAAAAAATATAATTAAAAAAATTATTGAGTTATTTTATTGTTTGTGGTAAAATAAATTTATCACAAAATTGCGAAAGTAGTTCAGGGGTAGAACGTCAGCTTCCCAAGCTGGATGTCGCGGGTTCAAATCCCGTCTTTCGCTCCATAATTTTAGCCCTCAGAAATACTGAGGGCTTTTTTGAAGTTATTAACCTTGCAAAGTCAAGTTGAAACTTATTATTAATCTTTATATATTTTAATTGAATCAATATATTCTTTATTGTTTTCATATATTTTTTGAATGTCGTTTCTTATTCCTATAATTCCGTGTAAAAGTTTGAAATTCTCGCCCCATTTGACCCATTCTGAATAAGAAAACCATGATTTTATGCCGGTTTTTAACTTTTCGTAATTATCAGGGAGTTTATCAATACACAATGATTTGCCAAAATGCTTAAAGTTTAGGCTATATCCTTCAAACGGCATAGAAGAAACGAGGTCACCTTCACGCCATACTCTTATAGTTTTTTCATGGAGCTTTTTAGTGTTTTGGTTTATTAACGAATATTTGTAAGCATCATTTGAAAGGACTCTAGGTGAGCAAAATGTTATAAGATTAATATTTTTATCCTTGAAATCATTATTGGTTGCGGTATCCAGTGCTGAGAGTGTTGCCAATGCCCCTCCAAGACTGTGACCGGTAAAAATTATTTTTGCGTCTTTATGTTTTTTAACAAGTTCAGTAAGTTCTTTTTTTAGTTTTTCTTTAAAAAAATTGTAGGCTTTCAAAAATCCGCCGTGAACTTCTTTGTTATTTAAAAAGCTGCATTTTTGCTTAGGAAATTCAATGTCTGTTTTAATGTCATCGTATCCATGAGTTCCGCGAAATGTTACAAATATGGCGTTTTCTTTTTCATTGTAATCTATATAACCCGCATTTTCGCCTTTTTTGTTTTCTATCCATGTGCCATTACAATTTTTATTCATTTTGTCTTTATCAAACACATCGAGGCTATATTCGGAACATTTGTTTATTGTGTTTATTATATCTTTATTGTATCTATAAATTAATTTATTATAATTTTCTGTTTTTTTTGTGTTTTTAATTTCAGAAATAACGTTTAAAATATCCTTTGATACGTTTCTAAAGTCTTTTAAAGTACCTATATGTTCTATGCGTGAGCTTATATTTTTAACAGATTTATTTATTTTATCGTTTTTATCTATTTGTTCTGACGATTCTATAGCAATTATAGTTTTTATCAAACAATTTTTAAGGGCGTTTGATGCATTTCCTTCCGGGGAAATGGTTACTTCGTCATGATACTCTTTTATTGAATCTAAAGTGATGATTAAAATTTTTTCGTAATAATCTAGTACATTTTCGCTTGTTTTAATATTATTGTTTTCATATTCCTCAAGTGCTTTCTTTATACGTGGGTCGTCTAAATTTTCTATAATAGAATATATATTTTTTTCATCAATGGAAAAAAAGTTTTTAATTTTTTGTAATGCGTTTGAAAAAATATTAATTACGGTGTCTTTAAATTCCGATAGGGCACCTTGTTCATCTGAATTGGTTTGATTGATTATGGTGTTTGTACTAATATTGTCTAAATTATTGTTACTTTCTGCGGAAAAGCATGCTCCTGAAGTAAGCGAAAATATAATTAACGACGCAATAATTTTATTTAAAACAGACCTCATTTTTATTTTTCTCCTTTATTATTTTAGTGGCTTTTAATTATTAGATGTCGAGGGGGAGGAAGTTATCAGAGTTTTTATTAGTGGCAATATTTCGTCTTTATAAATAGTTAAATATACGACTACTTTATGGATTTTTATTTTTACATTGTGAGTTTTGTAATAGTTTTTTACATAGACTAACATACTAAAGTAATTTTTGAGTAATTGTATCATAGAAGTTTTGCACATTAAACTATTTGGATTAACTCTGTAGTTATAAAATGTGTATGGTATATGTACAATTTTTTTGCTTGGGAATATGCACATAAATTAAATCCTTCATCTTCTGCTATTTTAACTTCGGGGCTAAAAGAAATGTTATTATTAACAATAAGACTTCTTTTGTAAAGTTTGTTCCACAAATATATGCTGCCGCGATGTTTTTTAGCTTCATACCAGTTATAAAATACTTTTAATTCATCAAATTTGCAATCATTTCTTATAATATTTTTATTTTCATTTTCATCGAAGAAATTTTCCCATCCAAAGCAAAGTATATCGGCATCATATTTTTTATAAATTTGTAAGATATCTCATAAGCATTTTTTGCGATTATATCGTCAGCGTCTACAAAAGCGATGTATTCTCCTTTTGCTTTATTTATTGCATTTTGTCTTGCTGCAGCTGCACCTTGGTTTTTTTGATCAATTAAAACCAGCCTTGAGTCCTTTTTTGAATATTCTTTTAAAATTTCAAGCGAATTATCTTTTGAACCATCATTTACACAAATTAGCTCGATATCTTTAAATGTTTGGTTTAAAACACTGTCTAAACTTTTTTCTAAATACTTTTCGCAGTTATAAACCGGCATTAAAACGCTGATTTTTGGAGAAACGTTACTGTTTGACGAAGGTGAGATTTCAATTGCTGTCATCCGCGGTATAATGAGGGCAGATAATACAAAAAGTAATGCAAAGGTACTGAAAATTTTTTTAATTCCCATTTTAAATACTCCTTAATTTTTTAAATTTATGGGTGAACACTTATATTTAAATTATATAACAATATTGTTAAATTGTCAAGTGATTTAAATTAAGAAAAATTCACCCTCTATAAATTTTATAGAGGGTGAATTAAACTTATTTTTATAATTTATTATAAAATACTTTTTAAGATTTCATTCTATGTTATTTACTGACAAATCTTAAAATTTTGCTTATAGGTTGGTCAATTGCTGTATGATTAAAACCTGCGAGAGGAAGCAAAAATAAAATTGTTCCTGTAATAATTAATCCAAGTGATATGTACACAAGTTTTTTGGTTTTAGAAACTTTTTTATATGTATTTTCCTTTGATTTTATTATTTTATCATTACTCATTTTGAATTTCTCCTTTTGTCTATGCTGTTTTTTATACTGTGGTAACCATTTTTAAAAAGGTTTGATATTTTAGTAAATACAATTGAAATGCCGTTAATTATTTTAATTGTACCGATAGTTAAAAGTATTGTAATGCCTGCGAAAATCATTGATATTCCCAATGCTGCAATTGCACTAAGTAAACTTTGCGTTAAAAATGATATTCCAATTATAAGCCCTGCAACTGTGCATATTGCTCCCGTTGCAATCATTAAAAAAATGAATAAAAGTACTACCCCTATAAAAATTAATATACCTGCTATGAAAGTTAAAACTGTCGCTACAATTGGACTCCATATAGGAAATGAAAAAATCAAGATTGCCAGCATAAATAAATATCCATGTTTTGTAAGAAGTGTATCTATGAAATCAAGGATTTTTTCTGAGGTGGTTTTTTGTATGTTTTCTTTTGGCTTTAATTTTTCTGATATTACTTTTGTGCTTTCCATTTGAGAAACTGCTTTTTCTTCGCTCATTCCACTTTCAATTCTGTCTTCTATAATTTCGTTGTAATAGTTAAGAGTTTTTTCTCTTTCTTCTTCAGATAAAAAATTCAGTTTAAATTTAAGGTCATTTAAAAATTCTGCTTTATTCAATTTCGTTCTCTCCTTTTATAAAATCATAAATTTTCATAATTTCTTCCTTGCTACTCAAAAAATCAATTATATGTTTTTTGCCTTCACTTGTAATGCTGTAATATTTGCGTAGTCTAGAGTTATGTTCTTGGGTATATGTTGTAAGGCACCCTGAATTTTCAAGCCTTTTGAGTATCGGATATAATGTGGATTCAGAAATATCTATATATTTTGAAATATCTTCAATAAGCTTGTATCCATATAAATCTTTGTTTCTAAGTGCCGCAAGTACGCAAACTTCTAAAAAGCCTTTTTTTAATTGTGCATCCACGGTTTGCACCTCCTTACAAATTATATTATATATTGCATAGTATAATTTTTCAAGTAGTATTTTAAAAATTTTCTATTTTCTAAATAAGTGGTAATTTACATTTACTGATTATTAAATAGATATAATTAATGTTAATATTATGTGTGGCCATTAGCCTTAAAAAGTTTATAATAACCTGAAAAAATAAGCTGAAATTAATCAGTTTTGAAAAGTTTTCTAAAACACTAAAGCCCTCAGAAATATACTGAGAGCTTTTCTTGTATTAAAAAATGCACAGGACTATGTCTAATCACTCAAGTTTTAATACAAACGCACGGGTCATTTTATTTTTTTGAAGCGTGTGAAAGTATAAATAAATTTTATATTACCGTGCGAAAGTATGCAACCCCCTTAGTGAAAATTCTAAATCTACTCTTTATTTTTATTACTCGCACCAGTGTTGCGAGTTTTTCTTTTAAGAATACTAGTTATGGCAATTATGTTAATCAAACAGCCACCTATATAGTGTACTTGTAACGCTATCCCAATTTATATCTTGTGCATAAGGATTTTTAACGATATAGTTTTTCCATAAACTTTTAAGTTTTTCGCTTTCTTTAATATCAATTAAAATATTTTCGGTATTTGATATCTGATTTTCAGAACCTCTGTTTTTTGAAGTTGCGGTCAAAGCCTTCTTAAACAGATCTTTATCTATATTTTCGGCTTGAAACTTGGTTAGAATGTAAATATCATAAAAATCTCTCATGCGAGTATTTGCTACTCCTCTTGAAATAATCGACTCTACTTTTTCTGCTAAAACGGTTTCCAAATTATAGGCTAAAACTTCAATGTTTCTGTCTTCAAGAAGGAGTTTAAACGAATATTTTACGGCATCAGGAGTAATCTCATCCCCTGCCCAAATATCAACTTTTAGCGGTATTTTAGACTCATCTACCATACCC
>JAFRJS010000014.1 GCA_017432165.1 Clostridia bacterium
AATTAGCAAAGCCGCTACTAAAGCGATGACAATTGCAGAATTACAAACGTCGGTGTTATCATCGTAAATTTTTTTGGTTCGGTTAATAATACCTTTTCCGAAATCAGATAATTCATTTAAGCTGAAGGCTTGAGTTGGGGCCGAGGTTGAAGTTAGCATTACTGATGATGCAACGACTACGGATAAAATTTTTAAAAAGTGTTTTTTGATTTTTTCAAACATTGTTTTTCTCCTTTATTTTGCGCTAAAACTTATAATAACATAGATTTCAAGAAAAGTCAACATAAAATTTACATTATAAATAATAAAAAAGCTGACGCAAATTTTGCGTCAAGGCTTAATTTTGGTGTGATACTCTATAAAGAGGTATATATTGTAGATTTATAAATCCTTGTACTTCAATAATTTCTGTTGGATTGTGTATTTATTTAAAGTGGCTTGTTTTGTTTAAAGCATTTTTAATAGTATAAAACTCAACAAACAATTTGTGTATAGAAGTGTCATTTGTTTTTAGACTTACGTCTAAGAGTTGGAGTGTTTTGAGCATTTCATTAAAGGTTGATTTATTACAAGTGCCTACAAATTCAATCTGGTCAATGTTTTCTTTAGTTATTAAATCATTACTCATAATTATATATGTATGGACGTATTTTAATAGATCATCGGAATTGTTGTATGATTTGCTATTAATCATATCATAAAACGGTTTAATATTATTTAGGTTTACTGTGAAATCTTTGCTAAATGTATTATTTTGTTCATTGTATCGATATTCATTAGGAAGAGCATTATATGCTTCTTTAAAACGTCCTTTTTCTATTAATTTAATAATATCTAAGGCGACAAAAAAATACGGATTTTTTGTGAAACCAGTTTGAGGTACATTCAATAAATATTGTATGATAAAACAAGATAAGTTTTCACGTTCATAAGCTGAAAGATCAGTAGTTTTTTCTATAAATTTAATTGCGGAAATCACTCTTTTTTGAAGTTTTTGGTTTTGAAAGTGATTAAAATAAATTGTAATTCCGTTTATTATTAGTATTGTTTCAATTGTAAGTAGTGTACCGACTGTTTGCAAATTTTGTTTAATAGACCACCAGCTTGCTTTAATCGGCGAAGGTGCTATATTTTTAACTTTATCCGTTGTTGTAGTTTTTTCCTGAGTAATATTTGTATTTTCGGTTGTGGCTTTTTCCTGAGTAATATTTGTATTTTCGGTTGTGGCTTTTTCCTGAGTAATATTTGTATTTTCGGTTGTGGCTTTTTCCTGAGTAATATTTGTATTTTCGGCTGTAGTTTTTTCCTGAGTAATATCTGTATTTTCGGCTGTGGCTCTTACCAAAAATCCTGATTCTAAAAATGTCAGACTTGCTAAAATGATGCATATGTACTTTTTCATTAAATCACTTCTTTTTTTAAAAAATAATTTTAATTTAACATAATTATAATTATAACAAATATTTTTTTAATTGTCAACATAAATATAAATAATAAATCCTTTTGATTTAAATAAAAAAGCTGACGCAAATTTTGCGTCAAGGCTTAATTTTGGCCCGCTCGGAGGGACTCGAACCCTCGTCCTTCAGAATCGGAATCTGCTGCGATATCCAGCTTCGCCACGAGCGGAAAATTAAATTGCGAGAAAAAGTGGCAGCGCCAATCCTTCTCGCAATTATTATAAAACAATGTTATAGGATTATCAACAGTTTTTGTTATACAACCAACCTATTAATTAAGCACCTGGGCAACAATTTCGTAGTGCTCGTCCACTTTTTTTATGGAGTTTATCTTTATTTTAGTTTTCGGGGCTAATAGAAGTTCCTCCTCGTCGGGGACATTTTTAATTCCTTCATAATCTAAGACTAGAGCTTTACTATGTGGTGGGATTTCTATGGTAAGAAACACGTGCCCGGGCCTTTTACCTTTAAAAAGGTAAAAATGTCCTGCCACACCTTTGTTAAGTGATACGCTGGTCATACCTTCGTCGAAAACAGTAGGTTTGTACGTGTTTATTTTTTTAATTAAATCGTTATCTACGATTAGTTCATTATCTTTGTCAGTTTTATAACAAATTTTCGGCGTAGAGGTATCTAATAATGCTTTTAACCCAGCGGTTCCCATACCTCTGTAAGTGGTATATGCTTTATCGGTTAAATGATTTTCAAAATATTTAGAAGCCTGAGCCATACGCTTTCTAAATGTTTTTAGTTCATCTGATGAAAATTCATTTTTTGATAATTTTTCAAAAAACTTCGCCTTTCTTAGGAAACTATTAAACGCACTCCCATTCGCGCCTATTCTAGAGTACTCTCCGATTGCCTCTTTTAAAAATATTTCGTCGTCGCCGCCAACAAGGTCGGCAACTTTCATTAAGCTATTTTCAAATGTTTTTGAACTGCCAAGTTTTGCTACTGTACTTTCGAGAATTGATATTTTTTCTTCAATTAAATTGTTAATTGTATCAATAAGTTTTTGACGTTCCTTATCAAACATTTTAGTCACTGATGAAGGGTTTTCTTCAATGAAGGTTTCCTCTGCTTCATTGGACAGTATGTCCAGTTCGGGCTGACTACTATATTTAAGCTTCTCAGTGGCAAGTTTATAAAAATACGGCTCAAGACGCTCCATGTTTTTAACAATACTAGTTGTATTATGAGATTTTGTCAATTTCCACAATAATTTTTTTAAACGTGTTAAATCCAATGGTTTCAATAATTTGTGAACATCATATACACTCTCTATAGACGGAATGCTGTTATCAACACTCAATAAAATAAGCCACTGGCAGTATTCCTTTAGATCTCCATCAAAATTTTTTAAACGAGAATTAAATTTAGAAACTAAATCTTGCACTTTAGTTTTCTCGATCTGCTTATCATAAATTCTTGCGGACAATTTTGAAATGTTAATTTTTTTTCCGCTCATATTTTTTATATACCATTTTGAAAATGCTTCTTTTATAAATTCGGGATCATTGTGAGAACGAACAGATTGACCAACAAGAGATGCCGATAGCAAACTTCTTAGATGTTTCAATTGATTTTTGTCAAGTACGTCCAGCATACTATCAATGCTATCAGCTTTCAAAAAATTTTCTTTTTGTTTTCCGGTTAGGTGCTTTTCATAGAGTTCTACTAAAATAAAATAATTTGCTGCTTCCTCATCAGTTCCAAACTTGCTTTTTGCTGCTGCAAAACTATTTAATGTTAGTTTCCTGTGTGATCCAATTACTATTTCTGATTTTTTTATTTTTTTAGCCTCATTTTTAGCATTTTCTTTGATTTCATCTAGTTTATTCCATAAATTTTCAATATCTTTCGATATTTCCGCCAGCCTTTTTTTGTTTTTTCTGTCATCTAAAACAGCCCCAAAAGTAAGAAGGCTAAATTTAGCTGTAGCGGCATTTTCTAACTTGGTTTGTAAAGTAAGAAATGGCCCAAGTATGTCTTCTATTTTCTTAATTTTAGTTGAAGCGAAGGAGGTAAAATTTATTTTTTCAATTTCTTCACAGGCGTTTTTTATATCGTTTAAGTAGTTTTGACTTTTGCTTTTTAAGTAAGTGCCGTAGCCGTCTGTTTTTTTGTGAGTTTTGTTTTCTTTCCAATTTTCAATAGCTTTTGAAATTTTTTCGGTTTCTTTTTTTATTTGATCTAAAACACTTTTAATGTCAAAATTGTTTTCGTCAACTTTAATTTCGTCAAATTTAACTTCTTTTAGATCATTAAAAAAACCAGTGCGTTTTTTGTTTCTAAATAAACTCATTTTTATCACCTCTATTTTTTTATAAAAATTACTATATACTTTCATTTTTTAAAAATCAATAAGCGATTTTAACTAAAAATTTAATTTTAATTATCCACTTGAAATTTATTTACAGCAAAAAATCACTGTGCCAATATAAAAGCGTTTATCTTGCGGAATTTACGCAAAACAAAGCCCCAATACCAGTAAAGCATCGGGGGTTGTTTTATTAACATTTTAAATTTAATCACAGATTATTGTTTTTTGTAGACTTCAGTATGCAATTGATGTATAAGTTTTTTATTATATTCTATTTTAATTTTATTTTCTTTGTAATATTTATCTTCTAAATTTCCTATTATATCAGTTTTCTTTTCTAATTCTTTTATGCGATTAGTGTTTATTTTAACACTAGATTCCAGCTCTTTTATTTTGTTTTCCAGTTCTTTTGTTTTATCCATGATTTTCTACCACCTTTTTTTAATTTATTTTTTGTTTTGGGATTACTGTTTTTTTAAAATAATCTCTTTTCTAAGCCTTTTTTGTTTTTTAAGTTTTAAATTAAAAGACGAGTTTATGGCCATTATACATATTGTATATATAAATATCAAGTAACTTCGTAAATTTTTATCAAAAATTAATTTAATTTAAATAAAAAAGCCGCTTTTTAGCGGCGGTTTTGTTTTTTATAAATTTTAAAACCCAAAGTATTCAAGTAGACCCTTGTAAATTGACTGTGCGAATAAATATTGCTCGTTTCTTAGTTTTTCAACGTCGTTTGCATTTGTTATGTATGCAAGCTCAATTAGTGCTGCGGGCATATTTGTTTTTCTCAGCACATAAAGCGACGGCCTTACTCTTACACCGTTGTTTTTTGTCCCAACGTTATTGACAATCGAGTTTAAAATTCTTTCTCCCAGATAATAAGACTGCGAATATTCCTGATAAACATAAACTTCCGTGCCGTTAACCGCCGGATTTGTGTTTGCATTTACATGAATGCTTAAAAAATAGTTTGCCGGCCAGCTGTTTGCGGCGTTAACTCTTGCTGCCAAGCTTGTGGAATTGCTTGTTCCAAGCACTTCGTCCGGAGAATTTCTGGAAGTCCGCACCTCAAACCTTGAATCTCCGCGCAAAATATCGGCAAGGTACATTCCAACTTTGTACGTAATGTCTTGTTCGTACAGCCCAAAACCTTCTGCTCCGGCGTTTACTCCGTATGGATTATGGCCTTGGTCTATAAATATTTTTATTGCCATAATTTATCACACCCCTTATATTTAGCCATAATATGAATATTTTTAAAAAGTGTGAATGTTTGTGCTTAAAATTTGATATATATGTTATTTATCATTATAATTTAAACCGGTACATATATTTTAAATATTAATTTTATATCGAGGTTTTTTATTTATGAATAATTCTATTCCTTTAAAGGAAAATTCCGTTTGGATAATGTACAGTGCGGAGGGCGGAGATCCATATTTTAAAAAATTTGTTTCCGGTAAAACCGTTGTTCCTGCGGTGGCTATTTTAAGCAGGGGAGAAAAATATTTGATACTGCATGATTTAGATTACGAAAACGCAAAAGATTTTGACGGCGAAGTTCTTATTTATTCAGATGAAAATTCGCTTGTTAATAATATTTGTATGGTTTTAAAAAAGCTAAATTATCCCCCGGATATTTTTCTTAATTATTCCGATAAACGTGATTTCCAGACCGATGTTATAGGATATGGTACATATAGATTTTTGCATGATAATATTTTAAATTATTATAATTATAGCGGCATTTCGGTGCCAAGTTTTAATTCTGCAGATGAAATAATATACTTTCTTATGGATAGCAAAACCGATGAAGATATAAAATTCATGAAAATTGTCGCTAAACGTGCGTTGGATATATTAAACGCTGCATTTAACAATATAAAAATCGGAATGACAGAAAAGCAAATTTTAAATTTGGTCCATAATATATTTATGAAAAAGCCGATGTATTTTAAAAAGCACGGAATAATAAAAGAGGAGCTTTCGTGGGAAAAAGAACTGTGCCCGGTGGTTTTGGTGGGAAAAAATTTGGTAAAAGGCGGGCATTCGTGCGCAAGTAATACTCCACTTCGCAGAGGAGATACAATATATTTCGATTTTGGTGTAACAATTCATTTAAAAAACGGCAAAAAATATTCCAGCGACATACAAAGAATGGGCTATGCACTAAAATTAAACGAAAAAAAAGCTCCGGAAAAAGTGCAAAAAGTTTTTGACACATTGGTAAAAGCGGTAAATAACGGAATTAAAAACATGACTCCCGATAAAAAAGGCAGCGACATAGATAAATTGGTTCGCAGCATAATTGTTGGCGAAGGTTATCCTGATTATAACCATGCAACGGGGCATCCCGTTGGTGAAACCGCACATAGTCCCGGGACGAGTCTATCTCCTGCGGGTCATAAACGTTCCAGTTTGCTTCTTAGAGAAAACGGAGTTTACACAATTGAGCCCAGAATACAAATAGAAAACGGCGGATCAATTGAAGAAATGGTTAGAGTTACAAAAAACGGCGGCGAGCCGCTTTGCACACCGCAAAAAGCACTTTATCTAATAAAATAATTATAAAATCCTGTTTTTTTAAGCGGGATTTTTGTTTTTAATTTATTATTGAATTACTTTTGCTTATTTGGTAAAATAAATTAGATATTTTTTTATTTTTTGCAAAGGGAGACGCTAAAAAGATGGGAATACTTGAAAAAATAAAGATTTACTCCGAAAATAATAAAGATAAAATAGCGATTTACTCAGAAAACAGCAAAAATAAGTCGATTACTTACCAAGAGCTTTGGGATTTTTCAGACAGGCTTGCTTTTTATATTCAAAATAAATTTAAAGACAATAAGTCTCCGATAGTTGTTTACGGCCATAAAGATCCGTTTATGATAGTTTGTTTTTTGGCATGTGTAAAATCCGGCAGAGCGTATTGCCCTGTGGATATTTCCGTCCCCGATGAACGTGTAAAAGATATAATATCAGAAACAAAATCGCCGGTGATTTTTGCGCTGGAAAAATTAAATTTTAGTCCGGAGAATGCTGTATCTTTTGAAGAAATAGAAAGCATAATTAAATCCGAAAATAATAAAATAAGCGAAAGCTGCTACGTAAAAAATGACGACGTTTTTTATATTATATTTACTTCCGGCAGTACAGGAAAACCAAAGGGAGTTCAAATAACACTTGATTGCCTTAATAATTTTCTTAAATGGTCTTCGTTTTTAGGGGGAGAAAATTTAGAAAATAAAAATTACGTGTATATTAATCAAGCGCCGTTTTCGTTTGATTTATCCGTTATGGATTTATATACTTCGCTTTACACGGGCGGCACATTGTGGTGCTTGGAAAAGAAAGTTCAAATGGATTATAATCTTTTGATTGAATCTTTAAAGAAATCCGGAGTAAATGTTTGGGTGTCCACGCCGTCTTTTGCAAATTTGTGCTTGGCGTTAGATGATTTTAACGCAGAAAATATACCTGATTTAAAATTATTTTTATTTTGCGGCGAAACACTTCCAAATCTCACGGCTAAACTTCTTTTGGAAAGATTCCCAAAAGCAAAGGTAATCAATACTTACGGCCCCACTGAGTCAACAGTGGCAATGACGGAAATAGACGTAACTCCCGAAGTTTTAGATAAATACAGCCCGCTGCCCGTGGGCAAGCCGAAAAACGGAACGCATGTGTTTATTATGGACGAAAAAGGAAGCGATCTCCCCGAAGGCGAAAAAGGCGAGATTGTTATTGTTGGCGATACCGTTAGCGTGGGATATTTTAAAAGACCCGATATAACCAAAAAATCCTTTGGAACTAAAAATGTAAACGGAAAAACTTACAGATTGTACAGAACGGGGGACGAGGGATATTTTAAAGATGGCCAGCTTTTTTACTGCGGGAGAATAGACCTTCAAATAAAATTGCACGGGTATAGAATTGAGCTTGAGGATATTGAAAACAATTTAATGAAAATAAAGGGAATAAAAAACGCAGTGGTAATCCCCGTAAAAAAAGACGGAATAATCGACAGTCTTACGGCGTTTGTAGCTGCAGATTATAAAATAGAAAGCAGCTTAAAAGCCGCCATTTCTTTAAAAAAAGAATTATCTGAATTTTTGCCGCCTTATATGGTGCCAAAAAAGATTATTTTTAAAGATAAAATTCCAATGACAAACAACGGAAAAGTCAATCGTAAAAAACTTATGGAGGAACTATAATGGTTTTTTCGCAATATACTAATATATTTTCATTAATTATTTTTTCTTCCTTGTTAATCCCGGGAATAGTTGCCGGTTTTATGGGTAAAAGAATAAAGTATCTCGGTATGATAGCGTCGGTCTTTGCTCTTTGCATGATAATGGGTTTTCACACTTTGCAGATGTATCAATTTTTGATTTTTTTGGCGTGTGAAAGCATCTTGATAATGGGCTATTACTTTTTTAATAAGCGTGCCAAGAGCGATTTTGTATATTTTTGGGTTTTAATTCTTTCGTTTTTGCCAATTATATTAATAAAATCGGTTATTTATCTTCCGCGGTTTAATTTTTTGGGTTTTGTTGGGATTTCGTATGTAAGCTTTAGAGTTTGGCAGCTGATAATTGAAATTCACGATAATCACATTGAAAAGCTCCCATTTTTGGACATGCTTTACTTTATAACATTTTTTCCGACCATCAGCTCCGGGCCAATTGACAGATACCAAAGATTTACTAAAGATTTAAATAACGCTATTCCAAGAAATGAATACATAAACGATTATTTGTTTGTGGGAATTAAAAAAATACTTCTTGGCGTTGTTTACAAGCTTGGCATAGCGGCATTTATTAATCTTTATGTAATTGAAAAAATGCCGCATGAAAAAACTTTTTTAAGTGTTGTTATTTATATGTATGCTTACACTTTTTATTTATTTTTTGATTTTGCGGGGTATTCCAATTTTGCGGTGGGTACAAGCTATATATTAGGAATAAAAGCGCCCGAAAACTTTAACAAACCATTTTTGGCGCGAAATATGAAAGAATTTTGGGATAGATGGCATATATCACTTTCCAAATGGTTTGGCGATTATTTATTTAGCAGATTTGTTTTAAACACCTTGAGAAATGGCACTTTTAAAAGCAAAAAAATGGCTGTACGCTGCGGGTATTTGCTTACGATGACTATAATGGGGCTTTGGCATGGATTCACACTATTTTATGTGGCGTATGGTGTTTACCAAGGAATAATGCTTGTGATTACTGATTTTTATTTAAAATCTAAAGTTTACAGAAAATTCAAAAAAAGTGGTTGTTATGACATAGTAAGCAGGATAGTTTGTTTTCAAATAGTGGCAATCGGTATGCTGATATTTTCAGGATATTTATTTAATGTTTAAGGAGGATTCACATGGAAGATTTAAAAAATATTGCGTTTGATATAATGGAAGAAATATGCGAAACGGACGAAATAAGAGAAGATCCGGACCTTGATTTAATGGACGCGGGGCTTATTGATTCGCTTTCCACAATAAATATAATTTTGCTTATTGAAGATAAGCTTGGATTAAAACTCCAGCCGACTGATTTTACAAAAGAAGATATATCAACGGTCAATAATTTCATTTCTTTTTTGGAAGGGAAGGTAAAATAAAAGCCGATGATTAAAAAAATACTCAGATATGTTTCGTATGTTTTAATTCCGTTTGCTGTAGTAATGGTGGCGGCATATCAATATAATAATTATTTAAATAAAGCTATAATTTTGGATTATAACAGCGCCCTTGGCCGCAATTATGGTGTAGACGAGATGAATAAAGGTGTTAGCCTTCTTAAAAGCAATGCAAATAAAGGCGATTTGATTCTCCTTGGGTCGTCTGAACTTGCAAATTCGGATTATATTGCAGAAAACCCTGCAAATATGTTCCCGAATACAGACCTTGATTCCCAGGTTTGTTTGGTGGGCAGAGCCGGAACTCAAAGTTTACTCGATGCCATAAGAATAGGTGCAATGGACGAGAATTTTAAAGATAAAAAAATTGTTTTTATAGTTTCTCTCCAGTGGTTTTTGGATGAAAAAATTGATGTAAATTCATTTAGGGCAAATTTTTCCGAAATCCAGTTTTATAAATTTATGAATAACAGCAAAATAGACGACAGCATAAAAAAATATGTATGTAAACGTACATATTCGCTCTTAAGCGGGCAATCTTCTCTTGCAGCTCCTTGCTTTTATGCGTACTTGTATTCAAAAGATAATTTGTTTTTCAGAGCAGCGTTTAATGCTTTTAAACCGTATTATTATTTAAGAGAGAAATTTTTGGATCTTAAAGATAAGCACGAGTCATACAAAGCCGTTAAAAAGTTTAAAGACGCTCCAAAACAAGAAATAAAAAGCATAGATTGGGAAAAAGAATATAAAATAGCAGAAGAAACCGGTAAAAGCGAATGCACAAACAATAGTTTTTACGTTTACGACAGTTACTACACAGAATATTTTAAGCATAATTTAGATAGTCTTAAAAATTATTACGGAAATGTAAAACTATGTGAATCCGATGAATTGCAAGACTACGAAATGGCGCTTAAATTATTTAATGACACCGGCGTTAAGCCATATGTGATAATTGTTTCCACAAATGGGTATTATTACGATTATGCAGGCCTTACCCGCGAAAAACGTTTAGAATTGTATGATGAGCTTGTAAGCCGTGCCAAAAAATATAACCTTGATTATTTAGACCTAAGGGATTATGAATATACTCCGTATTTTTATAAAGACGTTATGCATTTGGGGTGGAAAGGATGGCTTTATCTGAATGAAAAATTTACAAAGTATTTTTCTTAAAATAATTAACAGCTATATTTTTAAAATTATAATTTTAACGCTTGCGAGTTTAATGGTTTTTTGGGCCCTTTTAGATTGTCAAAGCGATAAAATCTCTTTTGTTTATAATAACTTTTAAAATTTCAAATAAAAAAGCACCTTCCATAACAATAGGTGCTTTTTTTTGTAAGCTTTTTTATTTACTTTGTTTTTTTGTTTAGCTTTGGGGCTGTTTCGTTATCTATAGTGCCATTAGTGCCTAAGGTGTTTTCCTTAAATTTTGGCATTTCCGATGTTTCTTTAATTTTACTTTTACTTTCTTTTGAGCCGGGAGCTGAATTGTTTATTTTGTTATTTTCCGGGGGTGTCTGGCTATTTTTCAGTAGATTGTTGAGAATATCCAATTCTGCTTTGTTAGTATTGTAGAATTCCTGGATTGTGCCGCCTTTGTTCATCTTAATTCCTATACATTTAAAGAAATTGTCTATTACACCAAATGCATCTACGCATTTTCGGTTAATTTTTAAAAGTTTTTCATTATCCTCATTTTTTTGTTTTTCCATTAGTTTTGAAGTTGTTATTACAGATATATCAATTATTCTATCGTTTAAATTTGTTTCTAAGTTATTTTGTTGTTTCGTTAGGTTGTCTAAATTTGTTTGTAAGATATTTTGCTGTTTTGTTAGGTTGTTTATTTGTCTTGTGTTTTTAAAATCTCGGTATATAAGAATTCCTATTGTTGCAACTAGTGTTGTCGCTGCGGCTGCTATGGATGCTGTTACTTTGTTTAATTCCATTGTTTACCTTCCTTTTTAATTTAATAATAAGCTTACTACGCTTATTATTTTACATTATTTTGAAATTTCTTTAAAATAGAATATAAAAATTATTTTGTAATTAAAATAGTGTAAAACAAATAAAAAATGCACACCGAGGGAATTTAATTTCCGGTGTGCATATCAGATTCGATTATCGATTTATTTATTATCTACGGAGTCCATATGCTCAATTAATTTAAGAACTTTGCAGCTGTATGCCCATTCATTGTCGTACCATGCAACAAGCTTTACAAAGTGGTCATTTAGCATAATCCCGGCTTTTTCGTCAAACACACATGTGTTGGAGTTGCCGCAAAAGTCGCTTGAAACTGCGAGCTCATCAGTATAGTCGATTATATTTTTCATTTCGTTTTCGTGTGCGCGTCTTATTTCTTGGCAAATGTCTTCGTAAGAAGCGGATTTTTCTAATCTGCAAGTTAAATCCACCACAGAAACATTTATTACCGGCACTCTGAATGACATTCCCGTGAGTTTTCCTTTGAGTTCCGGAATAACAAGCCCGCAAGCTTTTGCTGCTCCTGTTGAGGACGGTATTATATTAGCCCCGGCGGATCTTCCTCCGCGCCAATCTTTGGCCGATAAACCATCAACTGTGTTTTGGGTGCTTGTTATTGCGTGAACTGTAGTCATTAATCCTTCGGCAATTCCAAATTTATCATTTACCACTTTTGCAAGCGGCGCCAAGCAGTTTGTGGTGCAAGATGCGTTGGACACTATTTTCATTGATGGGTCGTATTTATCTAAATTTACTCCGCAGACGAATGTTGGGGTTATGCTGTCTTTTGCCGGTGCGGAAATTACAACTTTTTTGGCTCCGCCTTTTAAATGCATTGATGCCTTTTCCGAGGTGCAGAAAACTCCCGTCGACTCTACTACATATTCTGCGTTAACGTTGCCCCAGGGAATATTTGCAGGGTCTTTTTCAGAAAACACATTGATTTCTTTGCCGTCGATGTATAAAATTCCATTTTCGCCTTTAATTTTATGATTGCATTTTCCGTGCGCAGTGTCGTATTTTAACATATACGCCATATAATCAGACGTTATAAACGGGTCATTGATACCCGTTACTCTAAATTTTTCCGGGTGCTCAAGTGATGCTCTGAGGACCATTCTTCCAATTCTTCCAAATCCATTAATTCCTATGTTTATAGGCATAATAGCAGCTCCTTTTAAAAAATAATTTATTTATAAATTTTATTAAAGTGTTACCGATTTTATAACGGGGTCATTGCTTTTATCATACTGGATATATGCATCTATAAGTGTTATTAAAATATAAACTGCCAAAGACATTTGCAGCATGGTTGTGCTGTAGTTAACTCCCGTTCGTTCTGTGGCTGTTATAATTGTAGAAATTCCGTTTATAAAAGTGAGTATTATTGCCGGAATTCCAAAAATGAACATCATTTTTATTATATTCATGTTTGATGAAGTTGAAAATACCTGCGTGTTGTAAATTAAGAACAGCGAAACAAACGCCGCGGCAACAACTTCGTACGGATTTACATCATTTGTGTATATAGACATGAATATGAGTAAATAAAGTCCATGCCAAAGTACAGGGCAGTAAAGGAAAAACGGCGCTTTATTTATAATATTTTTGCCTGTAAAAAATGTTATTGCAAGTAGGATAAATGTTACGCAGCACAGTGCCGAGAAAAAAGACATCATAAGCGGTTGCCATGCAAAGTCGTATTTTGATGTGTCGTTCCAATACGCAGGAATGCAGCTAAAAAAGTTGTAAATAAGACCGATGCATATAAATCCCAAGAAATAGTTCTTTCTTACGTCTATGTTTTTCTTGTTTAGTTTAATAAATGACGTGAAAATAATAACAAACGCCAGAATAACCGCCACGGAAATATCAAATGCCAATGAATTTACAAATTCAAGATTAGTGACCATTCCGTAAATTTTTAGGGGTACAACCGTTAACATAATTAGAGTGAACATTAGCCATAGATTTTTAAAATTCATTTTTTTGCCTCCAAATTAATAATTTTTATCTCAAATATATGATACACCCAAAAGACATATTTTTAAAGACCTGTCCATATATTTATTTATAAAGTTTTTTCTTTCAGATGATAGTTTATAAAAATTTGGCAGTAAAGTCAATATTGTAAATCTTTCACCGCGTAGCAGAAAAGCTTTAAATATGTAAAACACAAAGGAGCATAAAATGAGTGCGATTTTAAAAAAGTTTAAGAAAAAAATTATTTTTTGGGGTATTGTTTTTCTTTCCATGATTTTAATTCCGGTTTTGTCGGTTTGCAAAAGCGGGGAAAAATCTGCGGCTGCTTTTGGCATCAATAAGGAGTTTCAAAAAGAGGTTAATACTTTTGAAAAGTGTGAAAATAGTGAAAAGTATTTCAAAGTTTTAGATGAATCTACGGGGGAAATTTTAAAAATATCGGACAAAGAGTTTTTAATCGGGGTAGTGGCGTCGGAAATGCCGGCAGCTTTTGAAGATGAGGCACTTAAAGCCCAGGCTGTGGCTTCTTATACATATTTTTGCAGAGCAAGAAACAAAAACTCAGGCAAAAAAGAGTATGATTTTACGGTAAATACCAAAAAGCAAGAAAATTACATAACAAAAGATCAAATGGAAAACAAATGGAACAGCAATTTTGAAAAATACTACGGAAAAATAGAAAGATTGGTTGAAAGTGTTTTCGGAGAAGTGGTGGAAGATGATGGCGAGCCAATTTTGGCGGCATACCATGCTATGTCTTCTGGTAAAACAGAGAAATCCGCAGATGTTTTTGGTGGAGATTTAAAGTATCTTCAAAGCGTTGAAAGCCCTGGGGATAAACTGGCTCCCGGTTATGAATCGGCTGTGGAAGTAAGCGAGGAAAACTTTAAAAATAATTTAAGTGCTTTAAATAAAAACTGTGAATTTAAAGGGGAACCGAATTCATGGGTGAAAAATATAGTAAAAACAGACGCCGGAATGGTAAAAATTATAAACATTTGCGGTAGCGATTTTAAAGGTTCGGAAATCAGAAAAGCGTTTTGTTTAAGGTCGGCCGATTTTGATATTAATTACGATAGTGAAAATAATAAATTTGTTTTTAATGTTCGTGGATATGGCCACGGCGTTGGTATGAGCCAACAAGGCGCACAATATATGGCCAAAAATGGCAGCACATACAATCAAATTTTAAAGTGGTATTACCCCGGAACAGAAATTGTAAAATTAAAATAAAATTTATTGCTTTAAAATAAACGCTATGGTATAATTTTTTTGGGTGAAAATAATGTGGTTTTTAAAAAGTGACATAACATTTGAATATTTGATGGTTGGAATACTCGTGAT
>JAFRJS010000015.1 GCA_017432165.1 Clostridia bacterium
AAAACACTGCAAAATGATACTGCACAAACTGCAAAAACACTGCAAAATGATACTGCACAAACTGCAAAAACACTGCAAAATGATACTGCACAAACTGCAAAAACACTGCAAAACGATACTGCACAGACTGCAAAAACACTGCAAAATGATACTGCACAGACTAAATTAATATGTTTTTTAGAAGAACAATTAGATAAAAAGGAACAGCAATTATCTGTTAAAGATAAGCAACTAGAAAATAAAGACACTCAAATCTCACAAATGCAAAATCTCTTAGACCAACAACAACGTCTAGCCTTACAGGATAAAAAGCTACTGGAAGAATACAAGGCAGAGAATGATAGCTTAAAAGCCCTTAAAATGCCCACAGAGGACACAAAAGAGGAACAGGCGAATAGTCAACCAAAAGAAGAAGTTAAAGCTCTTAAATTTGAAATACGAGCCTTACAGGAGGAATTAAACAAACAAAAGATACATTCACAAGAGGAACGAGAAAAATTAAAAGCAGAATTGACAACTCATAAAAAGTGGTATCAATTTTGGAAATAAAAAGTCTTCTAAAAAGCAAAAACTACTCAAAGTATCCACAACCGCAAGGGAGTTTTCCTAAAGGCAGAACGTCTGATTTTTCAATCGAGGTGTACAAGCGGAGCGACAAGAGCGAACAGGGAGATTTTTTGCTATAATAAAAGTCCTTAAACATAAGCAAAAAAGAGAACGACTGAATTAGTCGTTCTCTTTTTTCCATTTTTCAGGTTTTTGTTCATTTACGTAGTGGGCAAACATTTTTAAAAGACTTTCTGTGTCCTCAATGCTTAAATGTTCACATTCAAAATACTTTTCTAGTAATGCCCCTTTTTGTATCAAACGTCGAGAACGTTCTTTTCGTTTTTTAGAGTTTTCATAATACTTTGATTGACGAAGTTTAAAATCTTCATTTTCAATTTTTTTTTCTAACTTCTCTTTGCGTTTTTTGAGTAGTTCTAATTGTTCACTCATAAGCACTTACCTTTTAAGAATAAGCAGGAGGGAAATTATCATCATGATGATTGATATTTTTAATTTCATTCGCAACTTTTTTCGCAATTTCAGAAATTTTATCTTTAGTTAAATGCTCAAATGTTAAGTTTGATTGTGTGATAATTGTACGACCTAACCGTTGGGCAATTTTGTTTTCTTCTTCTTTAATCTGTTTATTGAGTTTTGCTAACTGTTCTTTTTGTTTTTCTAGTTGATTTTTTGCCATGCTATCCACCTCACATTTATTTAAACGTCTACTTAAACATAAGATAACAAAAAAATCAAGATAATGCAAGAAACAAAACTTGAAGAAAAATCAAAATAAAGTTAAAATAGAATTCAAGAAGTAGAACCGTCCGAAAAAATTACGAAGTAATTTAAAGGGCACTTACACACCAAATAAATTGGTGTCGTGCTAAAACCTAAAAAGATGTATGAGAAGTTGCCTTTGGCAACAACTAAAAAAATAAACCCCTAGACCAAAAAGAAAGGAGTAACACGTTA
>JAFRJS010000016.1 GCA_017432165.1 Clostridia bacterium
GTCTAAAATAAGAATAAACAGTCAAGTGGCGTCTGTAACATAAAGAAAAACACAGTAGACTATGCTTAGTTTTCTGTGTTTTTTTCTAATTTCATTTAGAGGTGAATTAATTGGTAGTTATTAGAGGTGCCCTATATAATAACCAAAAGGATTAGTTTTGGTCAAAACTTGGTCAAATCATCTTCCATCATTATATGAAGTTCCAATTTTGAAAAATAAAACAATAAATTTATAAAAAGACTTACTTACAAAAAGCTAATTTTCGTAAGTAAGTCTTTTTTTTGTAAGTTGTTAGACCTATTCAACACTATCAGTAAGTAATGACAAAAAACGAGAATAAGCTTTCCGATAATCTTGGATAATTTTTATAAAAACATCATCCATCGGATACAGTGTATCACCCGTTGGAACTTTTTTCGTTTCCTTAATCAAACCAAAATATTTTTTCCCAGTCGGAACTTTCTTCATTTCTAATTTTTCAGCTGGTTCAGAAAATCTGTTCGTTTTAACTTCTCCAGAACCATAAACATTTCGCTCTGAATCTGAATACACATCAAAATCCCCAATGACATCCACGCCATACTTATTATTAAGATAAACCATTACTAAATCATGAGCAATTTGTTCGTTAGAAATCATTTTATTCCTCATTCTCCCTTGAAAGTCCAATTTTAAAGCTAGAAACGAATTTTCGAAGCTCAGCTTGTGCTTTGTTCATTTGCTTAATTGATTTTTCAATATTTTTGATTTCTTGTTTATCTTCTTTAATATTGAGTTCATTAAGTCTGAAGTTCAAGGAGTTGATACTCTCTTGAATTGAGTTCAGTGTTTTTTCTGCTAAAGTAATATCTTTTCTCTTATTAGCTAATATTTCCCTGATGACAACTTCTATTTTAGCAGTCTGGATAAGATTCTCTTCGGGTGTTGTCAAAAGTTTTGAAATTGTTACAGCTGAGGTAGTTAAGCCTCCACCTGCTAATCCAAGAATTGCACCACCTCCAGCAATGATACTTTGACCTCCAAGTATTCCCGCACCACCAGTCACGATTGCACCACCACCAATATAGGCTAGTGTTGCATTTGTTAATGCAACTCCATATAGTCCTGTGAATTCACTTCCAAATAATGAAGCTGCAATTGCTGGAGCAAAAAATGTTGCCGTTCCAGCAGTAAGTGCAGTTATGAGAGAGGTAACAAGAAGTGAAATGATGATTTTTTCCTTCGTTCCTTTCATTCGGCTAATGGATTTTTTATAAGTTTTTTTGTATCTCTTTAATAAATCCGAATCTGAATGTTTTTGAGAGTAAACAATAAAATCTAACCATTCAGATTTCTTATAATTCACTTTTTTAAATTTCTTAATTTCTTCTTTTTCTACATTTAAAGGATAATATGGAACAAAAAGGACAACTTCAAGGAGAACTAAATCATACCAGATGCTATTTGGCTCACCTGAAAACTCAGCTTCTATCTGTTTATTAAGTTCTGAAACATCTGTATACCAATTAATTTCAGGACTTTGAAGGGAGATACTTTTGAAAAAATCTGAAATTCCAGCTTCCCAGTCTAACAGCCAGTTTATTTTAAGAGATTTTACTTTATCATCTTTTTCAATTTTGATGTCTGCTTCAACTTTTAATTTTTCGAAATTATATAGAATCTCAGTTTGCTTAGTAGAGAGTTGAAAATTTTTTATAATATCTTGATTAGTCATGATTTTCTCCTTATTTTAGTATATTTTTTAACCAATTTGGGACTTTAGGAAGTGTTGAGGAAGTACTTGATAGCGGTGAAATCATACTCACAATAGAGGTTATGGCAATACCAGCAGCTACAGCAGCTCCAATCATAGAAATTTTGTCTTTTATTTCAGCATTTTCATGAGCTTCTCTTGAAAATTGTGAATTCTCATCATCAAAAATAACATTAAGAACCTGAGGAAGAAGGACATTTTCTTTATTTTTTTTAACTTCGTATTCTAGGACTGTTCGAATTGCAATATACTGTGTAAGATTCATTCTTGTACGATTATTTTCTAAATTACTAATCGTTTGTTTGGTAACACCAATTTTTTTACCCAAATCTTCTGCAGTCCACTTTGCAATTTTTCGAATAGATTGTAAGTTTTCTTGTAAATATTGAATTTGTGGAGGATTATTATTCATGGATACCTCTTTCTGTTAGTATAGTAACACAAAAAAATTTTTATTGCAACAAGTCATTATTTTTTTATTTGGTATAAAATATTTGACAAAATTCATAAAAAAAATTAAAAAAATATTGATACCTTGAATACAGGGCACCTCTAAAAACGTATGAAAAGAGGTATAATAGATTAAAAATAAGCTAACGAGGTATTGAAGATGAATTTATTTGGAGATAGCGACTATCTTGAAAAATTAAGTTTAAAAGGAGACCCTCTTGAGCGGCTAGAAAA
>JAFRJS010000017.1 GCA_017432165.1 Clostridia bacterium
CTTAAGAAAAGCGGGTCTAAAAGAAATTGAAACTATTCTTCATTCTTCAGCAGGACTTTATGCCAGTGAAAAATGCAGCGAAGATAAACTTGAAAAAGCCAAAATGATTTATGAACAGTTATTAGGTGCAATTACCGCTAAAAAATACTTCGATGTAAAATTCAACATTGAAAACTCTAAAATCGATGAGGTTTCCAATTATCTTATTGAAAACAAACTCTGTGCAGATGAACCTACACTCACTCCAGGTTCTGATTTTTCACAGATTAATGTTTTAATTCCTAAAGCTAAATTCCCTGAAATGGTTGATGCCATTAAAGGATTTGATGCAACTTCCATTATCAGAAATGATTTAAAACAGTTAATTTATTAATTTCTGGAGGTAAAACCTCTAGATTACTTTTTTTTAAAAAAATTTGTTCTCTAAAAAAATAAAAATAATGATGGTTATTGTGCCATCATATATGCGTCATATGCTGCATAGATACGGAATATTATTCTAATTATGGAAACAACCCATCCTCTGAATATTAGCATTCCTACAACATAAAGTGCTATAAAAATTATTAAAAATATTACTCCTTTTTTAACATCGCCTTCTATAGCCTGACCTAAACCAGGAATAATGAATGACAAAATTGCTGCAAGTATCGGGTTCATATTTGTTACCTCCTTTTTATTAATTATTCATTTTTATGTTTTAAGTGATTATAGACTTTTACTTAATGTTTGTGTCATTTGGTAAAATTATTCTTGGGCAGTTATGCTCTTTTGAGTATAAGTATTATCCAAGCTATCCCCGGTTGTCTTACCGGTTCATTTTTTTTGTTTTTATGATATTATTCTGATTCCTTCTTTTAATATATTTTTTGCAGCGTTGATGTCTCGGTGGTGTTTTGTTCCACATTCGGGGCATGTCCATTCTCGGTGTTCTAGTTTTAGGTTCTTTTTTTGGTATCCGCAGTTGTTGCATTGTTGGCTGGATGGGAAATATCGGTTTATTTGTATGAATTTTTTCCCGTAACATCTGGATTTGTATTTTATCATTTGTAGGAGTTTGTATAGGCTTATTTTTTGTAATTTGGATGACCATTTTTTGTTTTGAACCATTCTTTTTATGTTGAGGTTTTCCATTGAGATTATGTCGAATTTTTTTACTAGATTTTTGCTTAATTGGTGGTATGCGTTTTGTAGTTTGTTGTTTTTCCGGTTTATCCATTTATGTAGTTTTTTTTAGTGTTTTTTTGTAGTTGTTGCTCATGTATTCTTTTCGTGCTAATTGTTTTTGGTATTTTTTTTATCATTTCTTCTTCTTTTTTTAGGTCTAGAGTGTCTATTTCTGTAGTGTTGGAGAGTGTTGCTAATTTTTTTAATCCTAAATCGATGCCTATAGTTTCACCGGTTTTTTCTAATTCTTCAACTTCTGTTTTTATATTGACGATTGCGTAGTATTTGCCGTTTTTTCGTTTAACTGTGACATTGTTGATTTTACTTGTTTTAAGTAATTTTCGATATTTTTTACTTGTTCGGTAATGAACAAATCCTAATTTGGCTAGGCGTATTCTTTTGTTAGATACACGAATATTATTCCTATTTTTTTGTATTCTAAAAGAAGGAACACTTTTATTTTTTGATTTAAATCTAGGATAACCTTTATGTTCTTTAAAGAATTTATTAAAAGCA
>JAFRJS010000018.1 GCA_017432165.1 Clostridia bacterium
AAATCTATAAATCGAGCCACTCAAAAATTTGATCATTTGAATCATGGGTAGCACCATTCTGACAATGTAAATCTGATGAAAAGTTGGTCTTATTAAATAAAATCAGTTTTTTATTTATTGCAGGAATGTTTTCATAAAAGTTTAAACCAAGCCGAAAATCATAATAATTTTCATTCTCTGCCAGCAACACCAAAGTGTCGGTATTGAGTTTTTCAAGCGAAATACCTTCATTGAATTTACTACATTTTTTAAGTAAATTGTTTAGTGAATTTTCGCCAAAGGTCCACTTTGCGTGTTCAATTTGCCAATTTAGAAATTTGTTTTTCGAGATATAAAATGAGCAAATTTTCTCAAACGGTTTTGAGAATCCATCTTCTATGTATTTATAAAGAAATTTCGGCATTGATTTTTTAAACGAATCGAGCATCGAAGGAAAATAATTATAAAGCACAATTTTATCAAAAAGAGTTTGATCTAGGCTTGCCGCACGCGAAACCAATAAGCCGCCTAATGATAGCCCAATTCCGATCTTTTCTCCAGAAATTTGATATTTTTCATTATAAAAATCAACAACTTGCCTTGCGACTATATGCCAATTCTCTTCGAAAGGTAGATTATATCTTCTAATCACATCAGATTGCCCCGGTCCTTCATAAAGCACAACATCATACCCATTTTCCATCCCAGATTTGACATTTGTAAAATATAGTTCTTCGAGAAGTGCATCAAAACCGCCACAAATAAATAAAGTACCTTTTGATTCCATATCTGTTCTAAAAAGTAAAGTTCTGATTTTTGCATTTTTATAGTTTATCATTTCAGATACATATTTAACTTTTTGTAAATCCAGACTTTTATAAAATAGTTTTACCGATTTTTGATATGCTTCAATTTTCCGTGAATCGTTCGCTGAAAGGAAAAACTCTGCGGCTTGATAATATCTGCTTGCGCGTAAATAACCATTTGCTTTGCTGCTTTGTGATTTAAAATTATCCGAACGTTCCTCTAGTTTTTTAGCAAAATCAGACCATCCTTTGTACCAAGATTCATAATTGCCATCTTTAATTTTTTCTGCAGTTGTCGCAACTTCGCCATAATCTGAACCGCCACTTGGCGTATACCAAAGCAGGCGCGTCGTCTCAAATTCGAACTCAAAAGTTTTAAAAAAGTGGTTTTTCATTGTCGTCCTCCGTTTTTTATGTGTGATATAATTATAGAAATAAATTTTATGAAGAAAAAGAGGTTACTTCAAGGTGCAGAACAAAGCAGATGATTTAAGATTAAGAGAATTAGCTATGCCACTTTTAGGTAAATGGGTGCCGTTTATCCTAATCCTTTTAGCTGAAAAAACGCGCCACTTTGCTGAACTCGAAAGAGAAATGAAAGGTGTTTCAAGAAAAGTTTTAAATGAAAATCTAAATAATTTATTAGCTTACGGAATTATCAGCAAGGAAGGTGAATCATCAACTGGATTTCCTGTTTATTATAGCTTGACGGATCTAGGTAAAAGCAGCCTGTTTATCTTAGAAAATGTCAAAACATGGCTAAAAGAACATGAGGATGAAATTACTAGCAACCAAAATCAGTTTAAGAATTAATAAAATGTTTCTTGAATTGCAAAGATAGGTTTTATATAGCTATGATTATACAAGGCTTTTTATTTGTGACTTTTTCGGTATTTCAAAATGAATATTAAAACGCCCTCAGCTCGTTGCTAAGAGCGTGTAAGGTGCGTTGCTGGGATGAACTAAACCATTATCACATATTCCTGAATCATATTCAGAGCCTCTTCATAAGACGAAGCGTGCATGGTTACTTCATGCCACAAAGCATTTGCTTGCTCAACGAAGCCATTCATTTCGCTTTAACTCTCTACTAGTGATACCTAGCAGGTTGAAGATGTTGCCGTCTTCGCCAATTAATTTAACTTCGAGATTGGTTTGTTGGTTCTGTTTTTAAATAATATTATATTGTGAATCTTTTTTCAAACGTTGATGTTGTATCATTTTTAGATTATATTCAGATAAGTTAAAGGAGTAGAATATGACAAAAAATTTTATTGGTTACGAAACTAAATTTGATGTAGGTATCTTTTTTAAAGAGATAAGGCAGACTCGTGGTTATACACAAAAAGATGCCGGTGGTAACTACATCTCTAAATCTCAGTTATCTCGATTTGAAAATGGGGATACAATCTTGACGGCTG
>JAFRJS010000019.1 GCA_017432165.1 Clostridia bacterium
ATTTTTTTGTCCGAGATTAAATCTCAAATTCATTACGGGTCTTTGATTTCCACTAGTTTCCTAGTTTCTATCTTGTGTTGTTTAATTTTCAAGGTCCTTTCGCTCTTTTTTTCGAGCGCTTTTTTATATTATCATATTTTTTGCAGCCATGTCAACACCTTTTTATCCCCTTTTTTTACTTTTGGCGTTTTTGATAGTTTTTTAAAAAAACTTATCTAAAAATATTTAATATTAACATTTATACTCCGTAAATTCCACGTTTAAATTTTTGGACGGCATGCAAATATTTATAATCCTTCCATTTTCATCCAGCGCAAAATCAAATTTTTCGTTTTCGCACATAATTCCAAAACCTTCTTTATTTTTTGTTATTTTACTTTGATTTTCCGTATTACTTACGTAGTCTAAAAAGCTCAAAAGGTAGAAAACATATGAATTTTTTTGAAACGGCATCATGTTATACTCTGCGACCAGGCCATTTTTAGAAAGTTCATACTTACCGCCGGCAACCGAATAAGAAAGGCCTTTTAAACTTTCGGGGCTACTAAAAGTCAGCGTTGTAACCCCTTCCGGAGTATGCACTAAAGTACCGATATAATCGTCCTGGCCATCTAAGCTGATTTTTATTTTGCTTTCAAAGTTTGTTACGATTTCTTGATTTTTGTTAAAAATATTTTTTTCACATCCTGCCATTAATGCTGCCATTAAAAAGCCAATAAACATAAAAAAATATTTTTTCACCATATCACCTTTTATTTTTCTAATTTTAAAAACGCTTTATAAAGGTTATTTATTAAATCTGTTGGGGTTACAGAAAAAGACGAAAATTTTTCTTTGCAAATATCTCCCGCAAGCCCGTGAATATAAACAGATATTATACCGGCGTCTATTGGAGTGGTACCTTGAGCCAAAAATGCACCAATCATACCAGAAAGAACATCTCCACTGCCGCCTTTTGCCATTGCCTCATTCCCTGTTTTATTTACATAAATAACCCCTTCTTTATCCGAAATTACCGTTTCGTGACCTTTAAGCACCACTGTAACACCATATTTTTTTGCAAATTTCCCGGCATATTCTGCTTTTTTTAGCAATATTTCCTCTGTTTTTTCTTTATTTAGTCTGGACATTTCTTTTGGATGCGGCGTAAAGATAATCTCCGCACGAGCTTCTTTTAATATATCTATGTTTTCAGATATTACATTTATTCCATCGGCATCAATTATCATTGGGCATGTGCATTTTCTTATCATATTAAAAACTATTTTTTTAGTTTTTTCATTCCAACCCATACCAGGGCCAATCAGCACTGCCGTACTTTTTTTGGACTTTTCTAAAATAATTTCTTCTATATTTTCTTCGTTTTTATACGGAAAAATTAACGTTTCGGGGACATTTGGCACAATAGCATTATAAATCGACTCCGGAATGGCGGCCTCGATTAATCCCACACCGCATTTTGTAGCAGCACGAATCGCAAAACAAGCGGCACCGGGCATTTCACCGCTTCCGCAAATGCAAAGAAGCCTCCCAAAATCCCCTTTGTTGGATTCCGGGAAGCGTACGGGCAAAAGGCTTTTTACCATTTCTTTATCTATTAATTTTAAATATTCGTACTTATTCATCTTTTTACTCCTTTTTAGGTTCATTTTTAAAACATATAACCACGGCACTGGCAAACTCTTTTGTGTGAGTTAAACTAACCGAAAATTCATACTCACCTTTTCCCCATATTTCCAGCGCTTTACCCGACAAAAAAACATACGGCCTGCCTAATTCATTTCTTAAAATTTGAACTTCTTTAATATCAAGCCCTTTAAATCCTGTGCCAACAGCCTTTGCGAATGCCTCTTTTGCGCAAAAATTTGCGGCAACACTTTGAGAAATAAAATTTTTGTTTTTTAGCTGATCGTATTCTTCTTCTCCCAATATAAAGTTTAAAAACCTTGGATTTTTCATTGATTTTTTAATTCTGGCAATTTCAACCATGTCTATTCCCACACTGTACAAATTTTACCCCCCTTTTATATTATCATCTGAGATTTAGAATCAGATCCTCTTTTAAATATACTGTCAATTTTTTTATTTATGAATTTAAAACTTGGATCAGAAAAATCAAGCTTTGAAATATCCGCAGCTTCCTGAGCAGATTTAATAATTCCTATATCTTTATATGAAGTAACAATATTTACATTTGGCACACCATGCTGATTTACGCCAAAAAAATCTCCCGGCCCACGAAGTTTTAAATCTTCTTCGGAAAGGTAGAACCCATCTCCCGAACTGACCATTGCGGAAAACCTCCTTTTTGAGTCATTACTTTTAGAATCGGAAATCAAAACGCAGTATGATTTTAAGCTGCTTCTTCCAACTCGTCCTCTTAACTGATGAAGCTGCGAAATTCCAAATCTTTCGGCGTTTTCTATTACAATAATTCTTGCTTTAGGAACGTCTATTCCAACTTCTATCACGGTTGTAGAAACGAGTATTTTAATTTTGCCGTTTATAAAATCTGACATTATCAAATCTTTTTCTTGAGGCTTCATTTTGCCGTGCAAAACTTTAACTTCATCTTTATTAAAGCCATTTTCAATCATTTTTTCATAATAACCGTTTACGTCAATAATATCATTTTCGTTTTCATCAATGCTTGCACAAACAATATAACACTGCCCGCCTTCATTTACTATATTTTTTATAAAATTCCACACTCTGTGCCTTTTTGAGCTATCCACAGAAAAAGTATCAATTTTTTGCCTACCGGGAAGAATTTCATTTAAAACGGAAATATCCAAATCGCCGTATAAAATAAGCGCCAAGCTCCTTGGAATCGGAGTTGCGGACATAACCAAAACATGCGGGGCCACGCCTTTGTTTATAAGCTTTGCCCTTTGATTTACTCCAAACCTGTGCTGTTCATCGGTAACTATCAACCCCAAGTTTTTAAATGCAGTAGTATCCGAAATCAAACAGTGAGTACCGATTACTATATCTATGTTTCCATTTTCAATATTTTCATTTAAAATTTTTCTTTCTTTTGATTTTAGCGAACCGCACATAAGACCTATTTTTAAATTTGTTTTTTCAAAAAAATTTTTAAAAGTTTTAAAATGCTGCACCGCCAACAGCTCCGTTGGCGCCATAATTGCCACTTGGTAGCCGTTTTTTGCCACAGTGTATGCAACCGATGCCGCAACAGCGGTTTTGCCCGAACCAACATCCCCCTGCAGCAATCTATTCATTGAAAACTCACTGCCTTTTATATCTCTTATGCACTCACTTATTGCATTATTTTGTGCACCAGTTAACTTAAACGGCAAAAATTCCGAAAATTCTTTGCTGTATTCATTTTTTATTTTAACATCTGTTTTTATTTTAGAATTTTCCTTAATTAATTTTATCCCAAGCTGGTAAATAAAAATCTCTTCAAAAATAATTCTTCTTCTTGCCATTTCCAAACACTGGCGATTTTTTGGGAAATGAATATTCCTAAGCGCAAAATCAAAGCTGCAAAGATTATTTTCATTTATAACTTTTGCGGGCAAAGTTTCACCTATGCTTTCCGGCAACAATTCAAGTGCATTTTTTACCAAAGAAGATATTTTTTTGGAATTTATTCCGGCTGTTTGGCAGTATACCGGATAAAAAGCTTCTTTTTTATTTGATTTTTTTATTTTTGGAGAAGAAATTTCATATTTGCCAAATTTAAATTCCACATTGCCCCTTAAAATATATTCACAATCTTTAACAAGACTTTGGGCTGCGTATTTGCTGTTATAAAAAATTATTTGAGCAATATTTCTTCCGTCCGTAGCTTCTAATTTATAAATCTTTTTACCACTTCTTGTTCTAAGCACTTGAGACTGCGAAAGAATCTTTAATTTAACGCACTTGTCTTTTTGCCCGTACGCTTCTTGCAAAGTATTAACGGACGTCCAATCTTCATATGTTCTGGGGAAAAACCTTATTATATCACCAATGGTGTAAACCCCAAGACGGTTTAAATATAAAGCCGTTTTAGGACCTACACCTTTTAATTTTTTAATATCAATTTTAAATAAAGATGCCATATCAGGCACCTCCAATATAATAATTTATTCAACAGAAACTATAAAATGGTAAATTGGTTGACCGCCATTTATAAGGTTAACTTCAATTTTATTTTTAAGTTCCGACTCGATTTTTTCTTTGGCAAGTTCAGCTTGTTCGTCAGACACCCCTTCACCATACATAAGAGTTACGAATTCGGTGTTTTTGTCAGAAAGTTTTTTCGTAAGTTTTGCGACGGCATTAACAGAATCTTTTTCCGTAAAAACAAGTTTTCCGTCCGCAAGAGCGAGTATATCATTTTCTTTTATTTTAAATCCGCCAAATTCAGAATCTCTTGCAGCAAAAGTTACCTGGCCGGTTTTTACTTTCGAAATTGCGTCAAGCATGCTTTCCATATTTTCCTCAGTATTTTTTTCGCAGTCAAATGCCAGCATGGCAGAAATCCCCTGAGGTATAGTTTTGCTGGGGACAACAACCACAACTCTGTCTTTAACCAGCGAAACGGCTTGACTTGCAGACATAATAATATTTTTATTATTGGGGAACACATAAACAACTTTTGCAGGCGTTGCCAAAACAGCCTCTACTATTTTTTCTGTGCTTGGGTTCATGGTTTGTCCGCCACTTATTACATTTTGGCAACCCAAATCTTTAAAAATGGAAACCATTCCATCACCCGCAGCCACAGAAACAAACCCAACTTCTTCTTCCGGCTCTTTCTTTTCAAAAGTATCGGCTTTCTGCGCTTCGTAAGTCTTCTTATCTTTAGCTTCTTCGGCTGCTTTTCTGTGCTGCTCTTTCATATTTTCCACTTTAACGGTTAAAAATTCACCGTATTTCAGACCTTCTTCCAAGGCTTTACCGGGGTTTTCTGTATGAACATGCACTTTTATTATTTCGTCGTCATCAACCACAACCACACAGTCACCAATTTTAAGAAGTTTGTTTTTTAATCTGAAAGGTCTTAATTTGCAAAGCCTGTTTCTTTTTACAATAAATTCCGTGCAATACGTAAACCTTATATCTTGATCAAACTGAGCGGCTGCATTTTTAAATTCATCACCGGCATCATTTTGTAAATCCTCGCCCGGGTCAACTATTTTACCATCTTTAAAAACAGAATTCATTCCCTCATAAATCAAACAAAGGCCATTACCACCGGCATCAACCACACCGGCTTTTTTAAGAACCGGCAAAAGATTCGGCGTGTTTTTAAGCGCTTCTTTGGCGCCGTCACAAACCTTGCCCCAAACATAAACTACATCATTATTTACTTTTATCGCTTCTTGTGCACGTTCATGGGCAATTCTTGCCACAGTAAGTATAGTCCCTTCCGTTGGCTTAGAAACTGCACCATACGCCGCTTTTACACCTATTCCAAGCGCTTGGGCAATATCAACACCTGTAAGTGTATCAACATTTGCGTTTGCAAAAAGTTCCGAAAACCCCCTAAAAAGTAAGGAAAGTATAACCCCAGAATTTCCTCTTGCCCCGCGCAAAAGTGCCGGCACAAAAGCCTTCACAGTTTCACTTATTGTGCAGTTATCATCAAGTTTTTTCAATTCTTCCACAGCTGCGGAAATAGTCATGGACATATTAGTCCCCGTATCTCCGTCCGGGACAGGAAATATATTAAGTTCATTAACATACATTTTATTTTTTATTATATTATTTGCGCCCGATATAATCGCATTTTTTAAACATAATCCATTTATCAATTAAAACCAGCTCCTTAAAATAAAACAAGTAATATTTTTTCATAAATATTTTAACTCATTTTTATTTTATATACAAATATTTTTAAAAAATATTTTTAAACGACTCTTATTCTTTCTAATTGTACCGTTTTACCGGTAGTTTCGTCAATTTCAAATATTACGCACTCAATTTTGCAATCGCCTTCTGCATTTTGAAATCTTACCGGAATTTTTTCCTTCATTCTTTTAATCGAACATTCTTTTTTCACTCCCAAAACAGAATGAATAACTCCCGTCATACCAACATCTGTTATATATCCTGTGCCAAGAGGAAGAATTTGCTCGTCTGAGGTTTGCACGTGCGTGTGTGTACCAAATATTGCCGAAACTTTACCATCAACATAATACCCCATGGCGCGTTTTTCGGCTGTGGCCTCTGCATGAAAGTCAATAATTTTAATTTTGCAATCGCTGCAAAACTCCAAAGCATTGTCGACAACTTGAAAAGGCGAATTTAAAGGCTCTAAATAAACCACGCCAAGGATATTTATAACCGCTACTTTAACACCATTTACTCGTGTTTTATAAATTCCCAAACCTGGAGTCGTTTTATTTGGGTAATTATGCGGCCTTATAACCATATGATTATCATTTAAAAAAGGGAATATTTCTCTTCGCCTAAATGCATGGTTACCGCTCGTTATAACATCAACGCCGCTTTTTAGCATATGGTTTGCACTAAGCGGAGTAATTCCGTTTCCTTCCGCAGAGTTTTCACCATTGGCAATAACAAAATCAATATTTTTTTGTGCTTTTATTTCGTCTAATTTCAAACGCAAAAACTCCGTGCCGCATTTTCCTACAACGTCTCCTATTGCTAAAACTCTCATAAACTCACCACTTACTTTGCGTAATCAATTGCTCTGCTTTCGCGAATCATATTCACTTTAATCTGACCGGGATATTCCAAATCCGTTTCTATCTTTTTGCAAATATCTCGTGCTATCAAAACCATTTCATCGTCATTTATTGATTCAGGATTTACCATAACACGCACTTCTCTGCCGGCTTGTATTGCATAGCAGTTTTTAACGCCATCAAAAGATGAAACCAGATTTTCCAGTTTTTCCAATCTTTTAATGTAATTTTGTAAATCCTCACGCCTTGCTCCGGGCCTTGCGGCGGAAATTGTGTCGGCTGCCTGAAGAATGAAATCATACGCACTTTTTGGCTCAATATCCCCATGATGAGAATTAATCGCGTGAATTACTTCATCATTTTCTCTGTACTTCTTGGCAATGCTTACACCAAGTTCAATATGTGAACCTTCAATTTCATGGTCAAGCGCTTTTCCAATGTCGTGCAAAAGACCTATTCTGCGCGCAAGCATTGAATCTAACCCCAATTCGGACGCCATCATCGAGCAAAGATGCGCAACTTCCAAAGAATGATTTAAAACATTTTGGCCGTAGCTTGTTCTGTATTTTAGTTTTCCCAAAAGCTTTACAATTTCCGGGTGCAAATTATTAATACCCAGCTGCATGCATACTCTTTGGCCGGCCTCTTTAATTTCTTTTTCAATATCTCTGCGGGCTCTTTCCACCATTTCTTCTATTTTTGCAGGATGAATTCTGCCGTCAACAATAAGTCTTTCCAGCGCAACTCTGGCAATTTCTCTGCGCACGGGGTCAAACGCCGAAAGCGTTATGCTTTCCGGCGTATCGTCTATTATTAAATCTACTCCGGTAAGGTTTTCTATTGCCCGAATATTTCTTCCTTCTCTACCGATGATTCTTCCTTTCATATCATCATTCGGCAGAGTAACAACCGAAATGGTTGCCTCTGCAACGTGTTCCGCCGAACAACGCTGAATTGCCAAGGCAAGAATTTTTTCTGCTTTTTCGCTGCATTCTTCTTTTATCTGCTGCTCAAATTCATGTATTTTCAGCACTTTTTCATGGCTAAGTTCATTTTGCAAACTTTCAAGCAAAAAGCTCTTTGCCTGAGAAACAGACAATCCCGAAATTTTTTCAAGAGATTTTAATTGCTTTTCTTTTATAATTTCAACTTCTTCATATTTTGATTCTAATTCTTTTTCTTTTAAATTTAATGCACTCTCTTTGGATTCCAAATTTTCAATTTTTTTATCTAAATTTTCTTCTTTTTTAAGAATCCTGTTTTCCTGACGCTGGATATCTTTGCGGCGTTCAGAAAGTTCTTTTTCTGTGTCGTTTCTAAATTTATGTACTTCTTCTTTGCCTTCTAAAATAACTTCTTTTTTGCGGGTTTCTGCCACTTCCTTGGCTGTGCTGACAATTTTTTCTGCTTCTTTTTCTGCTGATTTAATCGTTTTTTCTGCGTTTAATTTTCTGTAAATTACCCCCAAGCAAAAACCTAAAACGATAACTACTATACAAATTATTACTACAGTTAATAAATCCACGTTTATTGCGACCTCCTTATTTTTTTATTCGCAATAAACTTAAACTTGATTTTTTTATTTAACAAAAAATAATACAGCATAAACTATAACCATATTAAAAATTACCATATAATATTTTTAAATAATAAAAATGTCTATATAAAAAATAAACCGAGTTTAAAATTTTTACTGCGAATTAAATATAATTAATAAACTAAAAAACATTTAAATTTTAAAATAAAATCCTACGAAATAATTTTATTACTTATGCAAATGAATTGTCAAGAAGAATAACAATAATATTAGTTTAAAAATGTAATATTATTTTGCTAAATTTAAAAAAATTTCAATAAAGGCTTGAATTTTTTCAATATAAGTGCTACCATTATATATTGAAAATCATTTTTTTATTTTTATGGAGCTCAAATGAAAAATATTAGTAAAGAAAAAACAAAAAAATTCTTTGAATACAAGGGCAAACCCCTTGTAAGATGCAAAGACGTCATCTACTACGGAGATATAAACGACAAATACGTAGTAAAAATTGAAAGTAAAAAGACAAAAAAAGTAAAAGACGTCGACGTTTCTACAGAAGTAACCGTAGAAATGATAGACACTGACGAAAATACACCAATAACAAAAAAGATAGTTAAAACAAGCGAAAAAGCGGGGCTTTATCTGGCACTGGACATTGCAGGCGCATGGATGGAAAGAGCCGCCGCAAATGATTAATTAATAAGGAGTGTTGAATTTGAGTAAAATAGAATTAGTTTTTGGTATTGTACTTTTGGTAATGTCTGTGGCAATAGTTTTGGTAGTTCTTTTTCAAGAGGGACACCAAAAAAGCATGGGCACAATAACAGGTTCGGGATCCGATACATTTTTAACCAAGAATAAATCTCGTTCTATTGATTCATTTTTGGAAAGATGGACCAGAGTTATTTCAATTGGATTCTTTTTAATTGTAATTGCAATAAACATGATTATGTTTTTTCATGTTTTTGGAGCTTAAAAATTATTAAAAAAATCGCTCGGATAATTAATATCCGAGCTTTTTTATTTTCTTTTTAGCTTGCTGTTCTAAGGCTCAGCCTTAGTCTGTCGCTTATCATTGCGATAAATTCCGAGTTCGTTGGCTTACCCCTTGAATTATGAATTGTATATCCAAAGTATGAATTAAGTATGTCTATGTCTCCTCTATCCCAAGCCACTTCAATAGCATGGCGAATTGCTCTTTCCACTCTCGATGAAGTTGTTTCAAAATTGTGTGCCACAGACGGATAAAGCTGCTTTGTAACTGAATTTATTATATCGGGATTTTCAATTGACATCATTATTGAATTTCTTAAATAGTGATACCCTTTAATATGTGCGGGAACACCAATTTGATGTAAGATTTCCGTTATTTTGATCTCCATATTGGAATTATTCCCATAATTTACAATTTCTTTAGAATTTTGTTCTTTGGTACCACTTAATTGACTCTTATAGTTTATTTGCAAAATTTTTTCTATTATATCCGAATAACTAATTGGTTTTATCATAAAATACGAAGCCCCGGCAGACATTACTTCTCGCTCCAAACTCGGGCGCCCAAAACTTGAAACTACTATAAATGTAGGCATTTCAATTCTGTGGTTTTTCCTAACCGTTGTTATTATGCCAATTGCATCTATCCTTGGCATAAACAAATCCATAATTACAACGTCCGGGCTGGAATTTTCGATGATTTCAATAATTTTAAAACCATCTTTGGGCAAAAATGACAAATCCATTGAATAATGTTTAAACATATCCAATGCACCTCTGTCTAACTCGATACACTCCTCTGAAATAAGAACTTTTAACTGATTTTGCATAAATTTTCCTCCTATAAATATATTTTATGATATTTATATTTACATAAATTACCAAATATGTCAATAGTTTTCCAGAAAATAAAATATATTCGTCGTAAATGTCAATTTATAATTATTTTTAAGAATTCTTTTTGTGGGCAGAATTAAAAACATTGTTAGAATTTGTCAACATAGTTTCTGCAAATATTCCGTACCCTTTAGAAGGATTATTTACCAAAACGTGAGTAACCGCACCCACCAGTTTGCCGTCTTGCATTATTGGACTTCCGCTCATTCCCTGCACTATTCCGCCGGTTTTTTCCATAAGCCTTTTATCAGTTATAGAAATCTTTATATTTTTGGTTGGAATATTAACATTATAATTTATTGAATCTATATTTATATCGTAGTATTCCGGTTTTTCACCTTCCAGCGTACTTATTATATATGCCGGACCTTTTTTTACGTTCTGTTTTAAGCAAACGTCAACTTCTTCCCCACCGGGGGAAAAATCTTTTAATCCGCCGTAAATTCCCGTGTTATCATTAGTATAAATTTCGCCCATAGGCTGCTGACTTGTAATGCAGCCTCTCAGTTCCCCAGGAATTCCGGGCGAACTCTTATTTACATCCGTTATAGACGCCTGAACAACATCACCCGCTCCGCATGGAATTATCTCGCCCGTGTCAATATCACAAATACCATGGCCCAGCCCCGCAAACATGCCATTTTCTTTATTGCAAAATGTTAAAGTTCCTATTCCGGAAGAGCTGTCTCTTACCCACATTCCAAGCCGATATTCTTTGTCATCGTCGCTTTTGACGGGGGAAACTTCTATTTTCTCCGTTTTATTTTCCCGAATAACATCCAAGGTCAAACTTTTTTCTTTAGATTTATTTATTATTTTTTCAAGTTCATCGTTACTATTTACCTCTTGCCCGTCAACGCCAGTTATTACATCGCCTTTTTTTAGCCCTGCATCTTTTGCCGGAGATTTAACAGAAAAACCTGTGTTTACGTCTGCAATATTTGTAATCATTACCCCTTTGCTGTAAATTTTAACTCCAAAAGGAGTACCGCACGGCACAACTTTATGCTTTGGCGTAACATTAACATAAACCGTTTTTATCGGAAAAACATTTAAAAATTTCAAACACGATTTAACCTTCAACGATGATTTATTTATATCTTTTTGAAAAAAACAATTTTTATCGTATTCTTTATTTATAACACTAAAAGGGAAAAGACTAAACTCGCAATCGCCGGCGTCATTAACGTCGTATATATTTGGCATATAATTTGCTGCATACACAAGCCCCGAAAAAAACAAAACACTAAACGAAAAAATTATTCCTGCACTCCACTGAAAAAATTTTTTCATGGCAGCTGCACCTCCAATTTGTTAATTTGTAAATTTATGAATTTTTTTGTATAAAAATGTAGACAAATTTATTATTTGCAAATTAACGAAAATACACAAAAGAAATTATTGGATAATCGGCTTTAAATTATGTGGTTGTTTATTGAAGTAGTTAATGGTAAAATTAAAATATAATATCATATTACAAATTAGGAGCTGAAAGAATTGGAAAAAAATTATTTTGAAGTAATATATGATGAAATACTTAAAAACGAAAAGATTTCAAAATTAAAAACAGAAAAAAAATCAGATGATTCATTTAAAATCTTAAACGGTAGCGTAACCTATGAAATTTCCTACGGCGAAAAAGAAAAAAAAGTAACTTTAAAAGTGGTATCAAACGAAACAAAAGAAGAAAGGGTTATATCCTCTTGGCTTCTGGACAATCAAAACGCCACACAAAAAGACGCAAAATTAATTGCTGAAGATTTTGCGGATTCTATTGTGGGAAAAGCAAAAACAGCAGCAATAATCCAAACAAAAAAGAAGGATTCTTCAGGAAATAATAATTCGGGATTGTTTTTTGCAAACAGAATGGCAACGTTTTTCCCAGAACTTAAAGAAAACATACAAGATGAAAAAGAAACCTACGAAAGCTTTAGAGAAGTAACCTTTGCCAAAAATTTCATTTTGCCGGCAATTAAAAACTACATAAAAACCGAAACAAACAAATCTAAACTAAATAAGCTTGGAAAAACCCTAAGCGAGCTTTACAAAACATCAGGGCTTAACATCAGAAGCATCATAACAATGGCCATTTTAAATGGATTAGATGAAGAAAGCTCAAAATTTTCTGAGTTTTTAAGCAACGAATTAAAATCTGCTTGGGAACACGCAAAAAAATATAAAGGCAAAAAAGTAAAACCCGAAAAAGTTAAAAAGCCTTCACTGTTCATAAAAGCAATGAAAGCCCAACAACAGTAAACAATAAACAAATGCTCTCCGACACAGAATTCGGGGAGCATGTTTTTTTGGACATATATTCATTTTAAAAATCATATTATTACTACCAAAAGTTTTTAAGAAGTAACAAATAAAAGGAGTAAGAATATGAAAAGTATTTTTAAAAGCGCAACATCTTTTTTAGAAAAATATGAAATTATCAGCACAGGGAAAAACAACAAATCGCTTATAACCATGGTTGTTTTATTAATTTCAGGCATGATAATCGGTTCTATTTCTGTACACGAAATAAACCTGGAAATACTTCATAAAATAGATTTTTTGTTTTTAAATAATTTTAAAGAAATCATCGTAAAACCCGGCTTAGATGTATTTGTTTCGTCAATTGTAAAACTATTTTTAATCATTTTACTGCTGGAATTTTCTGCACTTTCTTTTTGGGGCAGCGCTTTAATACCAACCATTATATTTTTCAGGGGTTTTAGCATAGGATTAACTACAGGATATTTATATTTAATTTACGGGCTAAAAGGAATCGCTTTTTACATACTAATAATGCTACCGGGAATGTTCATCTCGCTTCTTTGCACAGTTTTGTTTGCCACAGAAGCATTTAAATTTTCGGTTAAATTTGCAAAAACACTTTTACCCCACGCAAACAGCGATAGGCTTTTTAGCTGCTTTTTAACTCACCTAAAAAAATCAAAATGCAGTTTTATTTTAATTCCTGTTTCGGCGCTGGTTGATGCCTGCTTTATGGCCATGTTTTCAAGATTTTTTGAGTTTTAGTATTTTTCTGAAATTCTGCTGTTAAAATCTTCTATAAACCAAATATTCTCAGATTTTATTTCAAATTTTTTGCCGTTTAAATAATTTAAAAATCCGTTCTCATCTTTAAAATCAAATTGAATTTTATACGCACAAAGCGCTTGATACTTATACTTTAATTCTTTATTTATAGAGTTTTTGCCGTATTTTCCGTCGCCAAGGAGCGGATAACCCAAAGACGCAAAATGCGCCCTAATTTGATGCGTGCGACCGGTTAAAAGGCTTACTTCCAGCAATGTAAATTTGCGGGAACGTTTTAAAACTTTATATTTAGTGATTATGGTTTTAAATTTTTTTAAATCTGCGGTTTTATTTTTTATATAAACTTTGTTTTTTTCTTTGTTTTTATCCAAAAAAGCCGATAAAGTGTCTTCATCTTTTTTTATAACCCCACACACAATGGCCAAATAAAATTTATGTATTTCGCGGCTTTTCATTTTTTGGTTAAGTTCTCTTAGCGACTGTGCATTTTTGGCGGCAATCACCATGCCCTGGGTATTTCTGTCTATTCTGTTAACAAGCGCGGGGCTGAAAGAATTCTCATTTTCGGGTTTATATTCACCTTTTTTAAAAAGATAATTTTTTATTCTATTAATAAGGCAATCCACTTTGCAATTTTTATCCGAATGAACCAGCAGACCCGCTTTTTTATTTATAATCATAATATTTTCATCTTCATAGACTATATCCAAATTAACGGGTGCAGACCGAAAGTCATCTTCACTACTGTTTTTCTCAAAAAATTCGTCGTTTATATAAAGCTCTAAAACGTCGCCTTCTTTTAGCCTGTATGAAATATCGGATTTTTTACCGTTTACTTTTATTCTTTTCTTTCTTATGCTTTTATACATCATTCTTTCCGGCATTAAAGGCAAGAGTTTTGTAATAAATTTATCAAGCCTGTTATTTTCATCATTTTTATTTATTGTAATTTTTCTCACTTACAAAAAGTCCTTTCAGCAAAAATATAATTGAAAAAAATTCGTTTTTATGTTAAAATATTATTTGTTAACCATTAAAAAGAAAGGCGGCGAAGTAATGCACCAGGGCCACAGAGAAAGAATGCGTAAAAAATTCCTTTTAAACGGGTTTGATAATTTTGAAGACCACGAAATATTGGAGTTCGTATTATTCTATGCAATACCCAGAAAAGACACAAACGAAATAGCGCACTTATTAATTGAAAAATTCGGGTCTCTCGACGCCATTTTGGATGCACCCATAAATCTTCTTAAAGAAGTAGACGGAATCGGGGAATCCGCCGCCATTTTTATAAAAATGATTTCATCTTTGGCAAGAACATACGTTGAAAGAAAAAACAGCGCTATAAATAATTACAAGGACGAATCAGATTTAAACCACAAAATAGCTTTAAAATTCATTGGAAGAACGGAAGAAACGGTTGCTGTAATACTTCTGGACGCAAAAGGTAAAATTATTTACGAAGGAATAGTTACCAAAGGAAGCGTAAACGCCGTAAATATTTACATAAGAAAACTAATAGAATTAATTACTCTTTACAACGCAAACTCCATATTAATTGCGCACAATCACCCAAGCGGAATAGCAGTACCCTCTCAGGAAGACGTAGAAACAACGGCAAAACTTTCTAATATTTTTCAAAGCATGAACATTAATTTTTTAGATCATATAATAGTTGCGGATCATGATTTCGTTTCACTTAAAGAATGCAGCGTAATTTAATATAAATTTTTATCACTAAAATATACTTCCGATACTCTTTTTCATCGGAAGTACTTTTTATAATTTTTATAAATCATAGTCGCTAAAAAACGCAGCCATAGCAAGGTAAGTCATGTACAAATCAATTTTTGAAATAACTTCAAAAGGCGCATGCATGGAAAGAACTGGCACACCAACGTCAATTACATCAACATTTAAATTGGCTACGTACTTTGCAATAGTGCCGCCGCCACCATTGTCAACTTTTCCAAGTTCGCCGCTTTGCCACAAAACTTTATTGTCGTTAAATAATTTGCAAATTTCCCCGGTAAATTCTGCAGAAGCGTCCGAAGTGCCGTATTTCCCGCCGCTACCTGTATATTTGGTCAAAACAACACCCCTATTAATAAAAGAGCTGTTATTAATTTCATAACTGGCAACATATGTCGGGTCATACGCAGCATTTACGTCTGCGGAAAGGCATTTTGATTTTGAAAGCACATGGCGAAGTTTTACACCATCCATTTTAGCCAAATCATGTACAAAATATTCAAAAAACCTAGATTGCATGCCCGTATTTCCGTCACTGCCCGTTTCTTCTTTGTCTGTAAATACAGCTATAGTTGTTTTCTTTGGCTTTTTGCAGTTTAAAATTGCTTCCATGCACGGATACGCACACGAA
>JAFRJS010000020.1 GCA_017432165.1 Clostridia bacterium
ATTTTTTTGTCCGAGATTAAATCTCAAATTCATTACGGGTCTTTGATTTCCACTAGTTTCCTAGTTTCTATCTTGTGTTGTTTAATTTTCAAGGTCCTTTCGCTCTTTTTTTCGAGCGCTTTTTTATATTATCATATTTTTCACGACCATGTCAACACCTTTTCTCTCCCTTTTTTTACTTTTGGCGTTTTTGATAGTTTTATTCCACTCTTAGGGTTTAAATAGTATAACTTTATAATGATTCCTTGATCGCGTCGCTTATTTTTACATTATTTTCCATGGTTCCGCCTGTGGCCAACTTTTTATTGCCGCCACCTTTTCCGCCCAATTTTTCCATAATTTTAGCAAGCATTTCATTGGCGCGGTAATTTTCCACCTGCTCATCATTTACCGCTACAATAATTTGCTTTTTTTCTTGGCCGACAATACATATTACTATCTTTTTGATTTTGTCAGCAATTTTAATCAATTCATTGGCCGTTTTTTTGCTGCCTTCTTCCAAATTAACAACGCCAATCTCCATTCCGCTTTCACACACAAAAGGCTTTATGTCTTTTTCGGTTATCACAGTACATGTGTTTTTATCCAAGCTTTTTTTATCCATCATTTTCTGAATTTTTCCGGTTATTTCAGAAGGTTTAACTTTTAACATTTTTGATATTTCGTTTATTTCGGAAACTTTGTTTTGCAGATGTTTTAAAGCCTCTTCACCCGTTACGGCAGTAATACGTTTTAAGCCTTTGCCGATACCTTCAATGGACAAAACAGTAAACATGCCGATATTCCCCGTAAATTCGGTATGCGTACCGCCACAAAGCTCACTGGAAACATTACCAAAGTTCACTACCCTGACTTTTTCGCCGTATTTGTTTTCAAAAAGTGCCATTGCCCCGCTTTCTAAAGCCTCGGAAAGTTCTTTTATTTCCACTTTTCTCGGAATGTTTTTTCTTATGTATAAATTTACGAGTTTTTCGATTTCAAAAATTTCTTCCTCGCTTATTTGATTATCGTAATTAAAATCAAATCTAAGCTTTGACTCTTCCACTTTCGAACCGGTTTGATGCAGATTTTTTCCGTAAATATTTTGCAAAGCGCTTTGAAGCAAATGTACTGCCGTGTGGTTATTTGCAATTTTAAGACGTTTTTCTTTGTCTATTACCAAATCAGCCATATCTCCAACTTTTAATTTTCCAAATTCAACCTCACCGCTATGAATATAAACATTATTGTTTTTCTGAACGTCGTCAATTTTTATCTTAAAGTTTTTTCCGTGAACATATCCGCTGTCGCTGCATTGACCGCCGGAAGTCGCATAAAACACCGTTTTGTCAAAAATTAAGCTTACTTTATCGCCTTTTTCGGCAGAAGATACTTCTTTACCCCCAATAAAAAGTTTTAAAATTTTGCCCGTGCTTTCATTTTGATCATAGCCCAAAAATTCTGTTTCGGGGGCATTTTTAACTAAATCAAAAACATCTTTCAAACTGCTTCCGAGCGCAGAATTTGAAATGTTCCTTGATTTTTCTTTGTGTTCATCAAGTTTGTTTTTAAATTCTTTTTCGTCTACGCTCATACCGTTTTCCAAAGCATACTGCTTTACAATATCAAACGGCAAACCGTAAGTTGTAACAAGGTCAAAAGCTTCTTGCCCGGAAATAACTTTGCGGTTTAATTTAATGCTTTCAAGCATTTCGGTTCCTTTAACAACTATTTTTTCAAATTGGTTTTGTTCTTTTTTAAATTCTTTTATTATAAACTCTTTGTTTTTTGCAAATTTTGGGAACATGTTGCTGTAATTATCTACTATAAACTCAATAATTTTTGAAAAATCGAAATTCATAATTTTGGTTTTTGTAGTAAGCATCATACAGCGCCTAATAAGTTTGCGGGGGATGTATCCTCTGCCTTCGTTGGAGGGTTTAACATTTTCGGAAAGTATCAAAGTGGCCGTTCTTAAATGGTCGGTAATAATAAGAACGTCTTTTTCGGGAAGGTTTTTATTCATTTCGGAAGTTTTATTTATAATTTGGTCTTTTATCGGTTTAAGAAGATCGGTATCATAAACAGTAGAATATCCGTTTAAAACCATAGCTAGTCGCTCAAGCCCTGCGCCTGTGTCCACGCTTGTAAACCCAAGTTTGCTAAAAGTTCCGTCTGCGTTTTTATTAAGCTGCATAAAAACTCCGGCATTCCAAATTTCTATGTAGCGCTTTTTTGTGTCAAATTCTCCGCCGGGGATGTATTCTTGCCCTTCTCCGGTGTCATAAAAAATTTCCGTACATGGTCCGCAAGGGCCTGTTTCTGCAGTCGGCCCCCAGAAATTATCTTCTTTTCCGCACTTTACAATATGGCTTTCTTCCACACCAACTTTTTTCCAATATTCATAAGCATCATCGTCACAAGGGAGTCCAATTTCATCATCTCCCGCAAAAACTGTAACAAAAAGCTTTTCTTTTGGAATATTTAAGTGCTGGGTTAAAAATTCAAAAGCAAGAGCGATTGCTTTTTCTTTAAAATAATCATTTATAGACCAACTTCCAAGCATTTGAAAACTCGTAAGATGGTGTTTATCGCCAATTGAATCTATATCTATTGTCCTAATACACGGCTGAATATCACAAAGCCTGGGATACGGCGGTTTTTCAACGCCCGTAAAATAATTTTTTATCGGCGCCATACCGGAATTTATAAAAAGCAGTGTTGGATCGTTTTTTGGTACCACGGAAGAATCCGTAATTTCCATGTGGTCTTTTCCTTTAAAAAAAGATATAAATCTATCCCTTATTTCCACAGAAGATATGTTTTTTTTAGTTTCCATATTAAATTCTCCTTTTAATTTTAAAATTAAATTAACGCTACTTATAATTATAAAATTTTAAACCACACAAATCAAGAATATTAAACTAAGAATATATTTTAAGAAAATATGTTGATTTTAAAAAGCAATAGATATATAATCTATACAAATAATTTTATAAAGGTGTGATAAAAATGACATTTTTTAAAAATCTTTTTTATAACAAAACGAAAAATTTAGATCCAGGCAATGATTCAGTTTTATGTGAAATCAAAATGTTTGCAGAATTTGCACAGGGATTCCAAAATCTAAATAAAGAAAATGCAAAAAAAATTAAAAATGAAATTAAAGACATAAAAAAATATAAGAATATAGAAAAAATGTATAAAGATTTAGAAAAATTCTCAAGAAAAGCAAAAGACAAAAGCAAACAAATATTTAAAAAAATAGAATCCGCAAAAAAATCAAACAAAGATTGCAGCAAATTAATAGAACAATATGCTAGTATAAGAAATGAATATTTTGAAAAACTCAATAACCTATCACCTGAAAACTCCGAAGATAAATTTGCAAAAAATATTCGTATTGCATACGAACTAGCAAAAGAAAAATCATTATGCGACAGCGAAACATTAAAAATAATAACAATTTTACATACACCATTTGAAAAATAATTAAACCCCACTTGAAGTTAAATTCAGTGGGGATATTTTTATATTTTAATTTAAGTATTTGAGCAATTTCCACAGCGGCCTTGATTTGAAGAACTTTCATTAAAGCGTGGCGGAAAAAATTCTTCCGTTGGGAACTCTATCCTGCTAAAGAGGTCGCACGGGGTGTCGTTTGAAGCAACACATTCTTTATTCGGAATACAGAAATCATAAGCCGGTATTCTCATTTGCACGTTTCTTTCAATTTGCACTATCGAAAATAATCCCAAAGTTACGGCAACCGTTCTGTTTACGGAGTTACTGTGAACAAATTCCCCGCCAAATCTGCGGCAAATATGCTCCGGCACTCTGCACTGCGGCTGGCGAGAACACTCACAAGGGTCACAAAGTTTAGCGGAAAGCGCCACAGGAGCAGCGACCTGGACTGTTGCTCTCGGCAAATTTCTAAACGAAGAATTTGTTAAATCAAAATCTGCACCGGATCTTTCTGAGCTAAAAATTTTAACATTGCCTTCGCTACCGTAAAGCACCGCTTTTTTATTAAATACACAAAGTCCCGATACATTTGCGGGAACAACCGAAGGAGCAATGAACACTTCTAAATCAACTTCAAAAAAGTAAGTTATATCAATAGAATAATAGCCCCTTCTAAAAGGAATCGGCTCTAAATCTACATAGGTATTCAAAACACTGGCATTCCTAATTCTCACGCTGCTTGCTTGATCAATAATATTCTGACCTGATTCATTAAAATTAACTCTTAAATTTTCCAGGCAATCTTTGTCTGCACATGAATCGTATATTCTATACGCATTTATACAAACAGATTCTTTAAATTGATTATCTTGGCACGAGAATGTAGAAAAATTCTCTGTCATAAAAAATTCCCCCTATAATATTGAGCGGGTATCAAGCTTTTAAATTTTTTGTTTTTTCACATTAATTTCTTGATTCCCCGATATTGAAAATCTGGCTTTCAATACCATATTATGGAGGGTTTTTATTTATGTTACTTTATTAAATTAAAAATCTAACTTTTTTGAAGATTCGCGTAATTCGACATAAGCTTTTTTGTGCCCTGAGTATCGAATAACACTTCCAAAAGGTTATCTCCGCCCATTGGAGTTACGGAAATAACCGTTCCACGGCCAAAAGTTTTGTGATTAACCGAATCGCCGGGCTTAAAACTGGGGCTTTGTGAATTCACGCCCACACCACCGGCAACTTGGCCAAAATGGTGCGCCGCTATAAGCGAACTATTTCTTAGTTCTTGAGCGGATCTTGGTTTATTTTCGCCGCTTTTTAAAGTTTTCCAGTCACGAGATTTCGTTTTTTCAAGAAGTTCATCGGGAATTTCATTTAAAAACCTGGAAGGTTTATTATGCGAAGTGCTTCCAAAAAGCATACGGCTATCAGAATTTAATATATAAAGTTTTTTCTTTGACCGAGTTATTCCAACGTAAGCAAGTCGGCGTTCTTCCTCTATTTCATTTTCGTCCATCATAGACTGCATACCGGGAAAAATACCTTCTTCAAAGCCGGGAATAAACACAGTGGAAAATTCCAGCCCTTTAGCGGAGTGAAGCGTCATCAAAACCACCGAATCGGAGTTTTCGTCGTAATTATCAATATCCGAAAGAAGCGAAACCTCCTCCAAAAATCCTGCCAAAGTCGCCGCCCCTGGGTTTTCTTCTTCATATTTTTTTAAATTTGTAAAAAGCTCTTTAACGTTCTCTATCCTGGATTCTGTTGGCTCTTTGTCATTTTTTAAATAGTCAATGTACCCCGTTTTTTCCAGCAAAATATCGTAAAGTTCATAAAGTTTAGTATCGGGATTTTTACTAACTTCAATTAAATCATCAATTAAATCTGCAAAATTTTTAAGCTTAAGCGAAACTCTTTGAAGCTGCTCGTATTTATCGGCATCACGTATTATTTCAAGCAAACTTTTGCCTGTTTCTTTTGAAAGTTCCATTGCCTGAGTAATTGTTCTCTCACCAATTGATCTTCTCGGCTGATTTATTATTCTCTTCAGGCGCACTTCATCAAGAGGATTGTTAATCACGCTTAAATATGCAATCATGTCACGAATTTCTTTGCGCTCGTAAAATCTCAGGCCGCCCAAAATACGGTATGGTATACCGCATTTTATCAAAACTTTTTCTATAATATTAGACTGTGAGTTCATTCTGTAAAGCACGGCAATGTCCGAATATTTTGCCCCTTTTGCAACCAGATCTTGAATTGCTTCGGCAATGTACTCAGCTTCGTCATGCTCGCTGTACGCCGTGTGCGATTTAATCTTGTCGCCTTTTTCGTTTTCCGTCCAAAGCGTCTTGCCTTTTCTGCCCAAATTGTTTTGAATAACGGCATTTGCGGCATCCAATATTGTCTGAGTGGACCTGTAATTTTGCTCCAAACGTATTGTTTTTGCGCCTTTAAAATTCTTTTCAAAATTTAAAATATTTTCAATCGTAGCGCCTCTAAATTTATATATACTTTGGTCATCATCACCAACAACGCACAAATTTCCGCTCTTTTTTGCCAAGCTGCGCACCAAAACATACTGCACATAGTTAGTATCTTGGTACTCATCAACCAAAATATACTTAAATTTATTTTGATATTTTTCAAGGATTTCCGGATTTTTTTCAAAAAGCAAAACCGTATTCATAATTAAATCGTCAAAATCCATTGCATCTGATTCCAACAGCTTTTTTTGATACATTTCATATATATCTGCCACTGCAGAAAGCCTATAATCACCCGCAGCGGAAGTTTTAAAATCTTTATAATCTATCAAGCTGTCTTTAGCGCGAGAAATCTCGTACTTTATCGATTTATAAGAAAAAATTTTATCGTCAAGATTAAGATTTTTTATGCAGTCTTTTATTATGCGTTTTGTATCGTCATCGTCGTAAACCACAAAATGATTGCTGTAGCCCAATTTTTCTGCGTTTTCTCTTAAAATTCTGCAACAAAGCGAATGAAAAGTTGACGCCCAAACGTTTCTTCCTTCTTCTCCCAAAGCTTCTTCAAGGCGGTTTTTGAGTTCTCCCGCGGCTTTATTCGTAAAAGTTATGGCAAGAATATTCCAAGGCTTTACCGGCTCAAATTTTATTATATCTTTAAAATCGTCTGCGCTTTTTCCTTCTTTGCACCCTTTTTCCAGAATTTCAATAGTTTTTTCGTCAATATTTTCGGGTACTTCTTCAGTCATATATGCATTGCCGAAATTTATCATATTAACAATTCTGTTTATTATTGCCGTGGTTTTGCCGCTGCCTGCACCCGCCAAAACAATAAGTGGCCCGTTTATATTAAACACAGCCTCTTTTTGGCTTTTATTCATACGGCTAAAACTTTTTTCAAGTAAATCTTTTTTCAATTTTTTAAATTTATTTATAAGTGTCTTTTTCATAGTTGCACCGCCATATTATTTTAAAAAATGCTGATGTTTACTAGCATCTTTTAATTTCATCATAAACATTTTACCTTATTTTCAATTAAAAATCAATCCAAAAAAATATATAATAAATTTATTAAAAATATAGCTTGACATTTACTTTTTATGTTATATAATACAAATATGTAGCAAAAACGCTATAAAATCTATTAAAATTTAAGGAGTGGTAAAAATGCCAAATTTTGAACGAGATTTAGGAGAATTAATTAATAGAGGAGTTACAATTTCCGAAGACAAAGACAACCGCATGTACTTACGTTCTTCTTTTAAACGCACGGTAAACGGCTGGAAAAGCGACTACAACAAACTAAAAAAAATAGACGACACAGACACAAAGAAATTCAAATTAGAAAAAGAACTCCAAGACATCATCGAAAAACTAGAAAGTGAAGAATCC
>JAFRJS010000021.1 GCA_017432165.1 Clostridia bacterium
GGTGGGCAATTTCATCGTAACCAAGATATGTGGAATATGCAACGTCAACATCTCCAATCATCATATCCCCAATCAGTGTTTCAGTGTTGATTTCCCTCATGAATATATTGGTTCCGGCTCTTGTAGGAATATATGATATTCCCCGCGAAATCCTCGGTTGTATGTTTATAGTCTTTTACAAAATGTTTTTACCTTTTTTTGTAAAATTATTCTTGTGCTGTTATGACTGTTGTCATAAGGATTAACAAGCTATCCCTCGTTGACTTACGAGTTCATAAATATTTTTGTATTGTTGTTGTTTTTTTTTTATTCTGAAGAAGTTATGCGTATTCCTTCGTTTAATATGTTTATTGATGCGTTAATGTCTCTGTGGTTTATTTTGTTACAATTTGGGCATTTCCATTTTCTCATGTGGAGTTTTAATTCGTGGTTTATTTTTTCCGCAGTGGCGGCATTTTTTGCTGGAGGGGTAGTATCTGTCGATTTGGATGAATTTTTTGCCGTACCATTCTGCTTTGTATTTTATCATTTGTAGCAGTGTATATAGGCTGATTTGTTGTAGTTTATGTGACCATTTTTTGTTTTTGAACATTCCTTTGATGTTTAAATCCTCCATTGATATGATGTCGTAGTTTTCTACGATTTTTTTGCTTATGTGGTGGTATGTATTTTTTATTTTGTTGTTTTTTCGATCTACCCATTTATGGTATTTTTTTAATGTTTTTTGGTAGTTTTTGCTCATGTATTTTTTTTTTTCTTGACAGTTTTTTTCTGGTATTTTTTTTATCATTGTTTCTTCCTGTGATAAGTCAAGATTGGCTATCTCTTGAGTATTGGAAAGTGTAACTAATGTTTTTAGACCTAAGTCAATACCAATATTTTCACCTGTTTTTTTAAGCTCTTCTACCTCTGTTACAACATTAACTATTGCATAATATTTTCCATTTTCTTTTTTCACGGTTACATTGTTGATTTTTACTGTTTTTTAATAATTTTTTATATTCTTTGCTGGTTCGGTAGTGTACATTTAACCTAATTTGGCTAAACGTATACGCCTATTACTTATTCTAATGTTATTCCCATTTTTTTGTATTCTAAAAGATTGTTTAGGATTTCTTTTAGATTTAAACTTAGGATAATTAGATATGCCATTGAAAAATCTATTAAAAGATTTGGCCAAATCTCTGAAAACCTGCTGCTGACTGGTAGACTCTCCTTCACGCAAAAAAGAGTATTCCTGTTTCAACATCTTCAAAATAGCATTAAAATTTCTAATATTAGGTTTTAAAGGATAACCATGACTTCTGAATAATTCATACAATTCATTATAATTAGAAAGAATACGATTCCAAACAAAACGCGCATTACCCATATTCTGATTTAAAACACGAATCATATCCTCATCAGGAAGAATCCATAACTTCAAACCTTTATTAACAATATTACCCATGAAAAAAACCTCCAATAATATAATTAAAAAATATTACCACCAATTTAATATTTTTTTCAATAAATAAATGGAATGATTAACTCTACAAAAAAATATTTAGTAGCATATATAAAATAAAACTTATCCAAGAGCATCTGATAACTAATAGTGCGACAAGCTAGGGTCTATTTCCCATTAAAATCAGCGAAATATTATTTCAATCCCAGTTATGATGGGATTTTCCCCATTGAAACTCATAATCAAGTAATTGA
>JAFRJS010000022.1 GCA_017432165.1 Clostridia bacterium
AATTTAAATAAATCAGAGTATTCCAAATTCTAAGCGGTGAACTCGTTATAAAAGTATCTATTAATTTAAACCGGGAAAAAGTTTCCCAAAGCGCAAAAAACAAAAAAACTATTCCGATTTGAAAAATTTTTATTTTTAAAAAATATCTCTTCTGGGCTTTTAAGTATTCGGCATGCTCTTTAGAAAATGTGCTTTTATCCGGCTTTTTTAGATTCATCATTTTTAAGTTCACTCCAAATTTCATCAAAATATTCATTAAACTTAGTGTGCTTTCGCTTTTCGTGAAAAGTAAAAGCTTCGCCGTTAAAGTTTATATTCAAAATCCTTTTTATTTTGCTTGGCCTTTTAGAAAATATCGCCACTCTGTCTGAAAGGCATATTGCCTCGGAAATATCATGAGTAACCAAAACGGCCGTCTTTTTTTCATTTTTTATAATATTTCTTATCTGCTCCGAGATATCTATTCTTGTTTGATAATCAAGAGCAGAAAAAGGCTCGTCAAGCAGCAAAACAACGGGGTTTACCGCCAAAGTCCGAATAAGTGCAACTTTTTGCCGCATACCTCCGGAAAGCTGACGGGGATAATGACCTTCAAATTTTTTTAAATTATATTTTTGCAAAAGGTCATCAACAAATTTTTCGGATTTTTCATTTAAAGATTTTTTTATTTCAAGCCCCAAAAGCGCATTTTCTTTTATACTCTTCCAAGGAAATAGGCAGTCCCTTTGAAACATATAACCAACTTCGGAAAAAGAAAAATTTTTAAAATTAATTTTTCCCTCTGAAACAGGCATAAGCCCAGCAATCAGTGAAAGAAAAGTGCTTTTCCCGCATCCGCTCGGACCAACTATGGTTAAAAATTCCTTGTCGTAAATATTTAAATTCAGGTTTTTTATTGCGGCAGTTTCATTTTTTAAAGTATGATAATTAAGCGAAAGATTTTTAATTTCCAGTATTACATTTTTTTCTCTTTTCAGGCCCAATTTTGTAACCTCCTTTTTTGTTAATCGCCCATGGTATTAATAACTTCAAGCGAAATTTTATTGTCCACTGCTTTATTTATATCCAGTTTTTCTTTAAGCTCACCTGCCTGGATCATTATCTCCTCAGACAGCTCAAATTCGCTTTCATTTACTAAAGGATTATCCGGCCAAACATCTGCCGAAATATAATTTTTTACGCATTTTTCCGCCATATCATCAGATAAATCTAAAAAATACGGAAGAATAACCTGTGCTATTTCCTTTGCCGAATTATTTTTTACCCATTTTTGGGCTCTGTATATAGCACGAGTGAATTTTTTGATAATTTCTGGATTCTCACTTAAGTATTTTGAATTTGCGCAGTAGCACGTATAAACCATTTTTTCACAGTCCAATGCAAGAGGAACTAAATTATAGCAGTTTTCTTTTTCGCCGGGGAGCAAAGAAGCAATCGGCTCAAAAAGTGCAACGTAATCCCCAATTCCTCTGCTAAAAGCCATGCTCATCAAATTAAACTGTATATTATTAATCAAATCCACATCATTTAAAATATCAATGCCGTGCTTTTTTAAAACGTACTCCAGCGTCATTTCTGGCATTCCGCCTTTTCTGCCCGCTATAATCTTTTTTCCTTTTAATTTTTCCCAAGAAAATTCGGGATATCGCCCCACTAAAAAGCTACCATCACGACACGTAAGCTCAGCAAAAATTTTAGGGCCATTCTCTTTTCCTTGGTCGCAAACACTTATTACTGCAGACGACCCCAAAAGCCCAATATCAGCCTGCCCGGAAAGAACCGCCGCCATAGTTTTATCCGAACCCTCCGAAGTTGTAAGGGTTATATCTAAATTTTCATCTTTAAAATAGCCAAGCTCCATCGCTACATACTGAGGAGCGTAAAAAACTGAACGTGTAACCTCGTTTAATCGTACTTTGTATGTATTTGAATTTTCGTTTTTTAAAATGCAGCCGGGAATAAAAATAAACATCGCCGCAAGCAAAACAAGCAGCATTTTTCTTATTCTTATGTTTTTCAAATTATCACCAACTTAAAGTTTGATAATAACATTTTATTTTAGCTGCAAAAATTTGTGCCTAAAAAAGCCCAATAAAAATAGCCCTTAGCACCCAAGCTAAGAGCTTAATTTTGCGCAAAACGCACACACTATTTCCCGGTTGTATACGAAACGTCTACAACATTCTTTTTAAAATCATCAAAACTCATGGCAATATGCCCGCCTTCTTGGCTTTTTGGGCTGTTTTTTACTTTTCTTCCGCCATTTACCCCAAGTTTCCAAGGATTAATAAGCCGAATATATTTTTTTGATTCATCAATACCAACAATAGCGTACGCATGTTCGGAGTATATTAATGTTTTTTCTTTACTTTTCACATCTTTTATCCTAAAATTCTTTTTAAATGCGCAAGTTAACGATGTCTTTTTCTTTAACTCGTCAATTATATTAGAAATAAATTCCTCTCTATCACGCGAGCTGACATATTCGTTACGAAATTGTTCACCTGTAATAGCACACAGTGCTTCATAGCTAGTACCGCCCCATAAATTTTTGGATAACTTAGTATTTATAGAATAGTGTTCTTTTCTATATACGGCGTATGCTTTTTCAATAAGTTTTGGCCATAATGCACCACCTTTAATATATTTAGGCATAATAACCGTTTTTTTATTTACAGCAATTATTATTGGAACCCATTTATATCTTATAATAGATGAATTATTATTTTCATAATAGCTACCTGCATATTGAAAAAGCCTTATATTAATTTCATCTTCATTTTCTATTTTATTAAGTCCTTGCACAAAGCAATCTGTAATAGCTTTTGGATTTGTTTTTGCCAGTGCTATAAGCGATGCCATTAAATAACAATCTCCAATAAGTGCTTGTTTAACTTCGCTTGGCAGAGGTTTGCCTTTAGGAAATATTTTTACATCACCTTTTACTTTTTCTACTGTGTGTTTATCATACTTCTGTCTATTTTTATAAAATCCCCAAAGACGTGGGAACAAACGTCTAACTATTTTTCTTGAAAAAAGGTTACTATTTTTCTTATCATTAAAATATTCTTCATCTTTAGCTATTAAAAATTTTGCTTTTAATGTCAATTCATCACATATAGCCGAAAATGCAACATATATAAATTTTATTAAATCAGAAATTGGGTATCCGCCACAGAGATACGTCTTTTTTTGAAATTCTTCTGCGCTATCTTTAAAAAAATCTATTAAATTTGTTGATTGCATAAATCTAGAATTTAATTTTTCAAATAAAGAATTAAATTCTTTTCTACTTCTAATATTTGCCGTTGGTTTTTCATCACCATCAAAATAATTATCATAATTATCTTTTTCTTTTGCGATTCTTCCCACAAAATCTATTTTGATTTTTTTATACATATCATCCACTGCTTTTCCGGTTAACATTTTGGCATCAATAACATTTTTACTACTAAAATAATTATCAAATTCATCCGCAAATTTACAAAGATCTTCCTTTAATTTTTTAAAATCTGGATATAAATTTTCCGGCAAGTTATATGATGCTTTTTCAATCTTTTCTTTAAGTGCCATAAAAAATCCACCCTTTCAACAATAAATATTTGCTTATAATAAATTATACATAAATACATATAAAATTCAAGTATATTCTAAAAATTTATACATTTTTAACTCAAAAAGCCAATAAAAATAGCCCTCAAACGAGGGCTTTGGGTTGTTTTTTAGTCTTTATTGTTTTTGCCGTTTTTCTTTTCTTCTTTTCTTTTTTTAATCATAGCACTAATTTTGTCCACCATGTCCGGCGTCATAGATATAATTCTATCCAGCGCCCCGGTAAAGGATTCTATTTGCATAAGCTTTATACCGGAACCGGAAATAACCAAAAATGCCACAGGGATTATACTGACTCCCACGCCGTTTCCGCCGCCGAACATCTCTTTGTCTTTGCAATTTGACGACGCAAAATCAGATCCACCCGAAGCAAAACCGTAAGTTACCTTTGAAACCGGGATTACAACGGTCCCGTCAGGAGTTGTAATGGAATTACCGATTATGGTATCCGCATTTATTATCTCCTTCATTTTGTCCACCGAACAATTCATCATTCCTTCAATTTTGTTACTCATAATTTTTTACCACCTTTACTTTTTACTTTCTATTTTATAGTTTTTTATAAATTTTACAACCACAAAAATTATACCAATTAAATTTGCCACAATATTTGCATTAAAAACAATATTTATTTTCTCACTCGTAAAATCAGGTAATACCAAAACTTGATAATCTTGAGGATTTGCAAATGAATTAACTGCAGAGCAAAGCGGATAAACCACCGAGGAAACTTGTCCGTACCTTAGTGCGGCGACTGCAGCATCAGGTGCGCCAACCTTTATGCATAAATTAAATTCTTTGACCAATGTTTTTTTAAAAAGGTACTTTACCGTTTTTCCGGCTGCCACAAAAAAGTTTTTAAACTCGCCCGCAGCCTCGGATATACTTTTATTTTTAAAAAAGCCTTTTAATTTGCCGGTAGATTTACTCTTTTTCCTTTTTGTGTTATCTTTTTGCTTCTTGGGGCTAATTTTAAAACTTAAAAATCCTACTTTTACTTTTACAAATAACTTTTCATTGTACTCAATAAAGACGCTGAGCGGCACAAACAACAAAAACAATAATATTAACAAAAAAACGCTTATAAATATCCAAAACCAAATCATCATCTGCACCTTCAAGCCCCAAAATTATAACTAAAAATAGTCTTTACGTCTAAAGCCTAATTTATACTAAAAATTTACCCAAGAAGCGGTATAATCACCGAATAATATAAAGCTTCTTGAAAAAATTTCAGCGGCCCGTTAAAAAGCCCAAAAATCAAAAGAATACAAAAAACAAGTGAGGTCATGCGGTAATTCTTTGTATACCAGTCAAATACCTTTTCCGGCAATATAACTTGAAAGATTTGAAAGCCTTTGAACGGCTCAATCGGTAAAAATTCATAAACTGTAAACATAACATTGAAATATATAAACAAAGACGCAAACAAAAAGATTATACTTTGAATTCCAAAAGGCAGCACAAACCTTAAAGCTTTAAAAATTAAAGCACTGCAAACCGCAAACGCTAAATGCACCAATGGCGAAGTAACACCGATTAAAAATAAATCTTTGCGCTTATTTTTTAAATTAGAAGTATTAATAAAAACTCCCTTTGGCCAACCCATGCCAAAAAGCATCATAAGCACGGAACCTAAAAAATCAAAATGAACAATCGGGTTTAATGTTAGCTTTCCCAAAAGCCTTGGGGTATCGTCGCCAAGTTTATCGGCAGTGTATGCGTAAACATATTGTTTAACCGGAAACACTACAAAAATTATGGATAAAATCACGAGTATTCCAACCATCAAATATTCAAATGTTATGTCACTTTTTAAAAACCACATTATTTTCACCCAAAAAAATTATACCATAGCGTTTATTTTAAAGCAATAAATTTTATTTTAATTTTACAATTTCTGTTCCGGG
>JAFRJS010000023.1 GCA_017432165.1 Clostridia bacterium
AAAAAAAAAATAAATTGGACAAAAACGACTGAATGTGTATAATATTGACACTAATACAAAAAAGTGATACACTAATACACATAAAAATATGGAGAAAATAAATGGCAACAGAAAAAAAAAGAGTGCAAATAAGTATGACGGAGGAAATTGCGTCTAAGTTTGATGAATTGACCGAATTTTATGGGTTAAGTAAATCAGGGCTGTTTGCTGTTTTAATCAGAGAAGATTATGAACGGAAAGGGCTCGAAGAAAAATAAAAAAGAGCCACTGGTAATGGCTCTCTAAGTTTTTTTAGTTAAGGTAATTATACTATATGGATGATGAAAAAGCAAAGAAGGTAGACAGCAGAGCTAGAAATTGGTCTTTAGTTGTTTATCCTGAAAGTGCGCCTGAAAATTGGCGTGATATTCTAGACGATTATCATATTCCTTGGGTTGAAAGCCCACTTCATGATAAAGATGTTAATCCTGATGGAGAAATAAAAAAAGCGCATTGGCATATTGGTTTGTTTTTTTCTGGAAAAAAAAGCTATGGGCAAATATTAGAAATTACCAATAAGTTGAATTGTCCTGCTCCTCAAATTATGAAAAATTCTAAAGGTCAAATAAGATACTTTGCTCATATGGACAATCCAGAAAAATATCAGTATAAACCAAGTGAAATAATTGCTCACGGTGGTGCTGATATTAGAAAATATCTGACAGCAACCGGTGGAGATAAAATAAAAATACTTGCCGAAATGCAAGATTGGATTGATGAAACAGGTTGTACTGAATTTCATGAGTTAGCAAGATATGCAAGAAACGAAAGATTTGATGATTGGTATGATGTGATTGCTACTCAATCAACTGTATTTTTAAATGCCTATATTAGGTCGAAAAGACATGGAGGGGATCACAATGAGTAGAGAAGACATGACTTTGGAATTTATTTATTATTTACTTAAAGAAAATATTAAATTAAAAAAAGAAAATGAACTGCTTTTAGATATGTTCCTTTTTGATATTAGTGATGATTTTATATCTTATTCGGAAAGTGAAATGAAAGGAAAAATTCAATGATAATAGTCTCAATTATATTTTCTGTAATATTTTTTTTAATAGCGTTATTTTTGATTTATCAAGTAGTAAAAGGTAAACAGAAAAGTTTAGGTACGTACATTATGATAGTCATTTGTTTATTTGTTGCTGTAATGTTTTTATATCTAGTACTTACTAATCAATTTCAGCAAATAAATTATAATGTTCCACACAGAATATAAAAAAACACAGTTGATATCTGTGTTTTTTACATTCTTAAGCACGGCCACGTACTCCAATAACAGCACCGTTTTTTTTGTAGTAATCCATGTTTTCCATTCCCCAAAGGAATCTAAGAAAATGAGACATTTGTGATACCTCCTTAAATTAATAATAAAATTATATCAAAAATTATAAACTATTTCAAAGAGATATATTTTTAATGTGTTATGCTTATTCTTGCCGAAAGGCACGGCAGAGCCTCCGCATGAAATGCTTTCAATGAAATTGCCGGCGGAGCTTTTTCGAGGGACAAGAAAAACAAGAACAAAAGAGACAGGCAACTGTCTTTTTTGCTTGCTTGGGGTCTGGGGCAAACGCCCCATTTTGGCAACTGCAGTTGCCAAAGCTTTCCGCAGGAATCGTCAGACAGACCTTACCTTTACGATAGTAAAGTATAGTAAGTTATACTTCGATGCCGTTTATCAGGGACGTAAGTACGGCAGAGAGAACATAAACAAAGAGACTGGTGAGATACAAAATTAATTATAAAATGGGAAGTGGGTGCTCAAAATGAGCGCTCTTTTTTGTTGTCGGCTAGCCGACTTCTGATACATTTTTTTAAGCACAAAAACCACCCAATTTTGGAGTGGTGTGTAAGTGCGCATTGTTCGAAAAATCGAACTCTGATTTATTTTTGCTGTTGTATTTATTTTTTATCTTTTGGGTTTTGGTTTTTTTTTATTGCTATCGGAGTTTATTTGCTTTTTAAGGGCTCTATTTTTCGTTCTACGGCATTTTTATAATTTGCCAATATAATTTATCGATTTTTCATTAAAACGTCTCAAAATCGTTTCTGAGACGTTTTAGCGTTTATTTCGTTTAGTTGTCGGCATAATCGTCAAAACAGGCGTTATCGTAGCGGAAAAGCCCTTGAGCGTAGCGTGGCTTTGCAGTGAAGATGTTGGCTGTTAGATTATGAAAGCCGATAACTGAACGAAATAATAAGCGTAGCGCCCGTATATTTCGGCAGGAGAAGGCTCAAGGGAGTTTGAGGGAATGAAATTCCCTCATGGTTTTAAAATTGCTTGCAATTTTGCCGAGCGGTAGCGCTGGAAAATTTTTGAAAAAAATTTGGAATTTGGAAAAAATGGGGGGAGAGGAAGCGAATTTTGCTTCCGTACTACGACCGCAAGGGATTTTTCCTAAAGGCAGAACGTCCGATTTTTTCAATTGAGGTGTACAAGCGGAGCGACAAAAGCGAACAGGGAGACTTTATGCTATAATGAGTTTAAAGAAAACTGACACGCAGAGCATGCGGTTAAA
>JAFRJS010000024.1 GCA_017432165.1 Clostridia bacterium
CTTATATTGTTGGCGGTTTAGGGGCATTATTTGGTGCACTTATTGGAATTTCACCGATTTATAACGGAAAATTTTTGCCGGTTATTTATACTTTGATAACAATTTTGATTTTAAGTGTTACATTACAAATAATATTTACTCTCCCAATTTTCATAAAAAAACTTATACAAGATAAAAATTTTGAAACATTAAGCGCACTTGCAGGATTTGTAATTTATACATTAGTATATTTCTTTTTAATGAATACTGATTTGTTTGAAAACAGGATTATTTATTGGATTTGTACAATAATTTTATTGGCCTTGGGTTTGTACTCTTGCATAAAACTTATATTGGGTTTAAAACAAAACAATGGTGCAGGTGGTCTGTTTTTACCATTTGGTCCGGCTTTAATAGTTGCAGGGCTTGTGGTTATCTTCCTTTTGCCGGTGTAATATAGGCGTTTGTAGTTCCTTTTTTAATTTCAGTATCGTAGAGTTGTTGCAATATTGTTGTGATAATCTTATAATGGAATTAAAATAGGCTTATAACAAAGCAAATAGGTAAAAGAGGAAAAAGAAAAGCAAATATGACAGAGCGTCGTTGTGCCGGATGTTGGCAAATAAAGGACAGGGAAAATTTAATTAAAATAACAAATGTGGCGCAAACTCCAGTTATAAACCCTAATTCAACCACATTTGGCAGATCTGTATATCTTTGCTATAATAAATCTTGTATAGAAGCAGCTTTTAAAAAAAATAAAATATCAAAGTTTCTAAAGACTTCTGTACCAAACGAATTGAAAGGACAAATACTGAATGAGTTACGAAACGATTAGAATAAGTGAATTAGCAAAAGAACTGGGACTTCAGAGTAAAGAAGTATTAGATAAATTTTCTCAAATAGGAGTTACGGGAAAAACTCATTCAAGTACGGTAACAGTCGATCAAATTCGACGTTTAAAAGATTTTATTTCAAACGGCGGAGTAAAAAAAGCCTCGAAGCCAAAAGCATTTGTCGTTAAAAAACCAAAGGTTGAACAGGTGGTTGAATCTGTTTCTCAAGATGAAGAAAAACCAATAGTAGATTCAAAAGAAGTAACAGAACCTGTTTCAAAAGTTGAAAAAGTTGAGAGGCCGAAAGTTCAAGTTGTAAAACCTGTGAGCAGATTAGAAATTGTAAGGAGAGCACCCAGAAAATCTGATTCTGCTGAGGGTTCTTCCTCCGAGCGGCTTGCTAAAAAAGCTTTTGACAAAAAACGTCCGGACAAAAATAATGGAGACAAAAGACCGCCTAGAGGTGATAAACCGTTATCGAAAGATTCAAAGGATTTTTCGAATAAAAAACCTATAGAAAGACGTATAATTCCGCAAGAAATTTATGAAAATAAACCGGGTATAAATGCAAATAATTCAAAACGTAGAAACGACGGAAAGAAAAAAGATAAAGAGTTTTCTAAAAAAGAGGAACAAGAAAGAATATCACTAGAAAAGGCAGCAGCTCAACATCATAAAAAGAAAACTCAAAGAACTGAAGAAGTTGAAGAAATTACCCAAATTGTTGTAAC
>JAFRJS010000025.1 GCA_017432165.1 Clostridia bacterium
AAAGAACACACAACTTTCAGACTTGCATAAACAGCTTGATGACTTGAACAAAAATGACAAATCACCAGACAAAGGCAAACACGTTGATGATAAAAATAAAGAGATTGACAATGCCAACAAAGACAAGAACAAAATCTCTGATATTCTGAAAGACCAACAAGGCAAAGAAAAAGAAGCCCAAAATGCAGTAGATGATTTTAAATAAAAATTCATGATGAAAAAGTTATCCTAGCCCTTTAATTTTTTTGACAAAACGTTTGAAAATCAATGTTTTACATGATATAATAAGTTAAAACAATAGTTGACCTCTACTTTAGTGAGGATTAAAAAACATAAAGGGCTAAGTGAGTACACTTAGCTTTTTTTTATTGAAAAGGAAAAAGAGCTATGGACTTATATCAAGCGAAAGATGACTACTTAACAGCCCTAAAAAAGTATGATAGCCGAGTGCTAGTAAATTCTCACGGAAAGACTTTACGCCCTTATTACTTTCTAAAAACAGAAATCGAGGGTCAACAATATGCTATTCCTTTCTCTTCGCCTAAAGCAAACGTTCGATTTAACCCTTTCACTCAAATCTATATCAACGGTAAAGACCAAAAGCAAGGACGCTTATTTTTACTCAATATGATACCTTTTGAAAGTCAAGCATTCCATAAAATTGAGTTTAAAAAAATTGCTAATGATATAGGTTTTAAATACGCAACTCTTTTAGATGAACAAAAAGATGCTTTGTTAAAACAACAAAATATCATTCAAAGAAAAGCATTGAATATTTACAAAGCAAGGTACAATAAAAATCACTATAAGTATGAAATGCTTCAAAAAAACGCTTGTGATTTTAAAGGACTTGCTCAAATATCAAAACAATACATTCAAGAAAACAATAAGAAAAACGGAAATCATTTATTTTCAAAAACAAAAAATGAAAGTAGGGAAAACATGGTTATTGATTTAGAAAAAGCAAAAGATAAAAACATAGAAACAACAAAACAAGGTGCTGATTCAAGCATTCAAGAATTGTTAGAAAAAAAAGATACTAAAGGTTTATCTAACCTTATCAAAGAAAATATTTCAGACTACAAAAATTCAGAAATGTTTAAAAACTATCTAAAATTTGTTGCTTCTTGCCCTCACTATTCTTCAAGAAATTTGAGATTTTTACAAAAACAAAAACCTGATGTTGGTTTTGTTGGTTCTTTCGGAGCATGGAAAAATCAAGGTTACCATGTAAAAAAAGGCGAACATGGTTTAAAAATTTTTATGCCTTGTACGAGAGATAAAAAAGATGTCAACGGAAATAAAATACTAGACAAAAATGGAAAACCAAAACAAGAAATTTACGCTTTTAAATTAGGAACAGTTTTTGAAACACACCAATTAGTTGAGTATGAAAATTTACCAAAACCAGTTGCTTATGTGCCGGACAACCCTGATGATAATCGCAAATTATTTTTCTCAATCACAAAGGCAAGTGATGTACCAATTAAGGTTTTAGAAACAGCAGAAATGTGTTCTGGGGCAAATGGTTTTTACTCCCCTACAACGAAAGAAATTTGTTTAAGTCCGGACTTAAAAGGTTATCAAAGAATTAAAACTTTATTGCATGAAATCACTCATTCAAAATTGCACAAAGATAGTCAAGAAGTTTTCGGTTCTGAAAAATATGCTTTACAAGAATTGGAAGCAGAATCTACCGCTTTTGTCGTTGCTAATCATTTAAATATTGACACAAAAGATTATTCAATCGGCTATTTAAATTCTTGGGGCTTTGATAAAATTTCTGATGAACAATTAGAAAATGTGATGAAAAATGTTCAAGCAACCGCAAAAGAATTAATTGAAAAAATTGATATTGAATTAGAAAAATATGTTGCTCCTGTACCGAAAAAATCAATGACAATGAAAGAAAGAATTGATAAGGCAAAAACAAAGTGTTCTGAAAAAAAACCACAAGAAACTGAACTAAAAAATGATAAACTTTCAAACAATAAAATCAAAGGAGAAAATGAATGATGATTAACTATCAAGGCGAAAATTTTACAGAAACTGAATTTTATGGACGTGAAAT
>JAFRJS010000026.1 GCA_017432165.1 Clostridia bacterium
AAAGAACACACAACTTTCAGACTTGCATAAACAGCTTGATGACTTGAACAAAAATGACAAATCACCAGACAAAGGCAAACACGTTGATGATAAAAATAAAGAGATTGACAATGCCAACAAAGACAAGAACAAAATCTCTGACATTCTGAAAGACCAACAAGCCAAAGAAAAAGAAGCGCAAAAAGCAGTAGATGATTTTAAATAAAAGGAGATGTTAAAATGGCACAAGAAGATATTCAAAGTCTGTTAGCGCAAAAAGATACAACGAAGCTCTCTAGCTTTTTAAAAGAACAAATTAGCGACTATAAAAATTCAGAAATGTTTAAAAAATATCTTGATTTTGTCGCAAAGTGTCCGAAATATTCTAGTAGAAATATCCGAATGCTCCAAAAACAAAAACCAAATATCGGACATGTTGGTACATTTACAAAGTGGAAAGAACAAGGCTACCACATAAAAAAAGGCGAACATGGCTATAAAATCCTCATGCCAAACTTTAGAAATAAATACGAAAATGGCAAACCAGTTCTTGACGAAAAAGGGAAAAAAGTTCAAGAACTTAAAGGATTTAGTATAGGAACAGTTTTTGAAGATAAGCAACTAGTCGAGTATGAAAATCTACCAAAACAAGTGGAATATCTCAATCAAGACCCTAACAATACAAAAGATTTATTTATGGCTTTATCAGAAGTCAGCGAAGTAAAAATCGGATTAAAACCCTTAGAAGTTGACGGATTTTATTCCCCACAAGATAAATGTATTTTTATCAATGCAAATCTACATGGTGCAGACTTAATTCATACACTTATTCACGAAGTCACTCACTCAAAATTACACACAAAATCAGAAGCAATTTTCGGAGATAAACAATATACTTTGCAAGAATTAGAAGCAGAATCTACCGCTTATATTGTCGCAAATAACTATGATATTGATACCTCAAAATATACAATAGGTTATCTCAATTCATGGGGATTGGATAAAATTTCTAACGAAGAATTACAAGGAGTTATGGAAAATATCCAAAAAACTGCAAGAGGATTAATTGAAAAAATTGACCTTGAATTAGAAAAAAGAAAAAATCTTGAACCTACAAAATCGAAACTACAAACTGAAATTCAAGAAGCAAAAAAAGAACAAAAAGAATTGCTAAAAAAGCACGAAGAAAAACAAAAAAAGAAACCTAAAAAAGAAAGTAAATTAGACAGTTTTAAAAATAAATTCAAAGGAAAAGGAGAATGAAAAAATGAATGAACAAGAAATAATGACAGAAGTAGAAGACTATGGACGACAAATTTTTGAAGCCATTTCTTATGCAAATGAATTTCCAGTTAGAAGAAAAAACTTGCTAAAAAACTTTGATAAATTAATTGAAGAATTATCAGAATTAATTGACGAAGACGAATTAAACGACTACAAAAAAGCAAAAGAAGTCGTTGAAAAAATTCCAGAAAATGAAGTCGAAGAGTTGTGTTTTACGGTTGAAAGTTTGTACGGAGATATTGAAAATTATCCTAGCTATTTCTAAAAAATGGGGATTGGGGCAACGCCCCAAAAATAAAAAGAATCGTCTGAAGCGAGGAACAAATTAAAATGTAAATTTTAGTTGTTACCGAGTGGAAGATGATTACTTTTTACCCTATGTGTGTACACACATAGTAAGTTCACCACAATACTTTATAATAGAATTACTATTCCTAGATTTACGGAGGTTTTGATATGGATAATAAAGCAAATAGACAAAGAAATATCCAAAAAAAGTTTTTTGTTTCTGAACTAGAAAATAAAATTATTGAAAAAAGAATGCAGGAATCCAACCTAACAAATTTTGGTGATTTTGTTCGTAAGTCCTGTTTAGATAAAAAAATTTACACGGTGGATTTTTCTTCTCTTAAAGAAATTATGTCTACCATTGCGCAGGCAAATTTAGGAGTCAATCGGATCGGAAATAATCTCAATCAGATTGCCAAATATTTAAATGAATCTGAACAAAATCAAACCAGAGAATTACTCAATGAGTATCAAAAAGAAATTCAAAGTTTAGACCAAAAGTTAAGAAACATGTTGAAAAAAATAACGGAGGGATAATACCATGACTGTGATTAACATGCCTAATAAATCGAAAGGAACATT
>JAFRJS010000027.1 GCA_017432165.1 Clostridia bacterium
ACAATCGTGTTAACTTAAGAGTTGTTTTCTGGAAAAATATTTTTTTATTTTTTTGTCCTTTTTTTATTCGGCTCTTCTTTGTCCTGGAGGGTATTTGTTTGTTGGATCTTTTGTTATTCTGTCAGGATTCCTGTCACTTTCGTCGTTTTTTAGAACCAAGTTTGATTGTGCTATTTTCAGTATCCTGTCTACTGCTTCTTCTCTTTCTTTCGGATTCTTTGAAAGTAAATCAGGCATTTCCAATTTGATTAATCCATACAAAACATTTAAATTTGTTTGATATTCGTATTTTAGTTCTTTATCTTTATGTTTTTCTTGTATTTTCTCATCTGCATCGAGTTTCATCAGCATTAGGAAGTTAAACATGAATATGTTTGCGTAGAAGTCCTGTTTGATGATTTCTTCACTGTATCCGCTGAAGTTTTCAATGTGTATGATGTTTTTTAATCTGTCGAAATTGGTTTCTATTTTCCATCTTTTATTGTATAATTCTTTTAAATCATCTGTTGAGAATTCTTCTAATGGTAAATTGCTTGCTAGTCGTTCTACGTATTTATTTCCTTTTTTATCAACTAGTTCTATTTCTGTTATTCTTATGCTTGTCCAGCGTTTTTTTAGTGCTTTTTCTTTTAATTCTTCATCGTGGAAGTTAGTTGTTCTTTCTGAATTTATGGTGATGTCTACGAACTCGTCATTTGTTTTCATGTATTTTTTCTCATCTTTAAAATCATCAGACCTTAATCGTATGAGAAAATAGGAATTTATGTCTATATGTTTTAGCATTAGTTCTAAAGCGGCATATCCTCTGTCGTAGGTGGTTATGGTGTTGGTCATTTCTATTCGTTGATTCAGATTGTCTAAATGTCTTGTTGCGAGTTCAACTTCACCTATTTTCTTACTATTCACTATTTCAGAGGTCAATATTAAGTCTGTCTGCGTGTCTGCTATGCAGGATACTCTGAATCTAATAAGTTCTTTTCTTAATCTGTTAAATTTAGGATTATTAAGTTCCTTTAGTTGTTTTTCAGTATATCCGATGTTGGGTGCATCGCAGATGCTAGTATCACCTGCCAAGATAGAATATCCATTATAAGTTCCAGGCCTTTCTGAATCGTTGTAAACTCCATCTATAAAATCTTCATTCATATCCACATAGCAAATATGTTCCAGCAATTTTCTTCTTTGAGAGATATCTGATTTAGTTAAAGTCATGTTTTTATCCTTTTTTTCATTTCTAATAAAGCTTATTGCCTCGATTGATGTTGTTCGACCAGTATCATATAAAGGATACTTCATTATGCTTTCCTGCGTGGTTTTTCGATTGCGAACAAAATGCTCTTTTCCATCATCAATTATATATTTTCTATCAACATATTTATCTAGATTTGCCCAAGTTTCTTTACAATATTTCACAGAATTAAACATCGAAAACAACACCTAATTTCAAAAATTATCACTGTTTAAACTTTAAATAATATATATAAAAATATAATCTAATAATACTTAAATTTAACTATTAATAATACTTAAAAAGTTAATTAAAATAATTAAATTAAATATCAGAAGTATATAAATAATATTAGTTCATTTAAAGCAAATTAAAGTAATATTTGAGCAAAAATGTTCTCAGGAACAAAAAATATTCTCAAAATACAAAAATACACAAAACATGTGCAATAATAAAAATAAATAATTTAAAGCACAAAAATTAAAAAATAAAAGACATCAACAAAAAACTATAAAAATAAAAAGAAATAAACTAAAATTAAAAATTATTTTTCTTAAATTAACACGGTTGGATTTTATACACAAAATGTATATAGCTATTTTTGGACTTATTTTATTTTCCATGCCAAAAGTGTATAAACTTCATATTTTTTCAAAATTTTATTCACTTTAAATTCAATATTTTTAAATATTAGTTCATCATAATAGTTTGAAGTGAATCTTTTCAATAGGAATATACAAAACATGTAAAGCATATAATTTTTTTAATTTTTCAAAAAAGAACGGGTGTTTACTTTTCTTTTAGCCCATCATTTTTTTCATTTAATTTTTTGATTTCACAAGCCATCTCATCATTTTTTTCATTTAATTTTTTGATTTCACAAGTCAGCTCATTGATTTGTGACTGAAAATTACTGTAATTCTCTTTATTGAGTTTAGATGTGTAAATTGATGATATTAATGCAGTAATAATAGCAAAAATTAAAATTCCACCAATCATTGCAACAATTCCCAGAATCCTACCTGGAATTGTTATCGGAACAACATCCCCATAGCCTGTACTGGTCATGGAAACAATGATATACCATACTGCAGTTTGCATGTCATTAATTTGAGAATCAAAGATGCAAATCAACACAGTGACTGTGAAAATGAAAATGATGGCTACAAAGATTATCTTATCCAAATAAGTTTGCTTTAAAAAGTTAATTATTGTCTTCTCACCATTTCTTTTAACAATGAACTGTTTGATTAAATGAACCAATCTGATTAATCTTAACGCCCTTAAGAAAACGAAATCCACTGGAAGCATCCCCAAAATGCTTATGGTGTTTTCCTTCATGAACTGTTTTTTGTCATCCGAATGCAGATAGCTGTAAATAAACTCTATCCACAATAGAATACATACACCAATGTCAAAAGTCCTAACAAAAAACATTACGGAAGAATCACCCGGATAAAATAGAATGTAGGCCAATAGCAAAAGGTCTATAATCGTTAAAAAAATCAACAATAGAATATAATTTGAATGCTGGGGATTTTCCATAAAATTATATCTGAAAAATATTATATTTAAAATAAACTATCAACCAGTTTCACCTAAATTGCATGTAAATGAAAAAGGTTCAAATGAATAGCATTCGTATACTAATTTGATGCAATCTTTAGTTGAAACATGAGCACGGATAATGGACTCTTTTAAAAACTTTGTTGATTTGAAATTGTTTGATGAAATTTAGTTTTAGATTTTTAATTCCGTTTAAAAATCATTCCTAGAAACTTAAGATTTTCCAGGTAAAATTTTTTTATTATTTTTCTAATTAATAACAATGTTATATTATTTCTATTTTAGAATTGGATTTCGTAAGTTTTTTATATGATTTCTGAACAAAAAATTAAACA
>JAFRJS010000028.1 GCA_017432165.1 Clostridia bacterium
AAAATAGGTCAAAACTGTTCGGTTCATACGAAGATGTCTTAAAAGAATTTGAAATTAAGCTCTAATTTTTTTCAAAAAGGGGGATTGGGGGACACCACCAAAAATAAAAAGATTCGTCTGAAACGAACAAAAATAAAATTGGAAATTTTAGGTTTTGTGAGTGAAAGATGAATTATTTTTACTGTACTTGTGTACACAAGTACGAAGTTCACTAAAGACACTCACCCCCTATTTTGGGCTTTTATAGTTGACAGTACTTTGAAAGGTTGACAAGATGAAAAAAAATCAAAAATCGTGAGAGAAGTATACAGAAAAAATTTCGTGTAAATGAAAAAGAGAACCAAAGAATTAAATTGATGATGAGGAAAACTCGCATAGATAGTTTTTCCCATTTTTGCCTATTATCTCACGTAATAATTTTGGCGTTCATGATTCCAAAGTACAGAAATAATTTCTCCGTCAGAAATTGGATTTTCTTCATCACCAATATTAATTAAGTCACCATTTTCGATATCATCTAATTCTAGTTCTTTTTTGATTTGTTTAAAAAGTCCACCAAAAGCGATTTGTCGTTTCCGATAAAGTCCTTTTTGGAGGTCATCAACCACTTTTGCTGAATCATAATTCAATTCCATTGGCTTAACTGGATATTTTGCTGTTTCCAAGATCGCAGAACGAATGTCTGATGTTTTTTCATTTTTTGGTTTAATTGATCGAACATCAACAATTGGACGATAATCTAGTTTTGCTGATTTTTTCCAAAGCTCTGTCCATTCATCTTGTGAAATATAATTATTTTTATTTTTAAAGTATGTCGGACTAATAAAAAGTAAAACGTGAATATGAGGGTGATAAGTATCCATTGATTCGTTTCTCGTTACTTCAGTTGCTCTCAGGAATCCAAGAATATTTTTAGAAACTTTTTTATATTTCATCAACCGATTGAAGGCTTCAGAAAGAAGAGATAGTTCGTTATTCAAACCTTCTCCAGAAACATTTTCAACCGTTAACGTCAAGAACAAAAAGCGTCCCTTGGGTTTTCTAATCATTGCTTCTTCGACAATTTTTGAGATCTGAACTTGATACTTCATTGACCGCCTCCAAGAGCAAATAGCACATTGTTTATTTTTACAAGTGTACATTTGGAATAAACGAAGAGATCCATCACTTGAACGTTTAAAGTTCAAATACTCTGCGCAACTTTTAATATTAAAAATAAAACTATCCGGATAATCCAGCGAATCGAAGATTTTCGCAAGATTTAAATTATTAATTTTCCGTTCTTTCCATTTTCTATCTTTACCATTTTTAGAGATGTCTTTAAACTCATCCCCTTGAAAATATTCTTTCATTTATGATATAATAGTCTCAACAATATTGTATACAAAAAACCGAGACTTCTCCTTTTCTTATAGTATTTTGGTCTTAATTTCTTTGGTCGGAAATTATAAAATCATTATAACATAAGTAGAGAAGTTTTTGTTTTATTTTTTTCCACTAAATAATGATAAAAAAAAACCGTTAAACCCTTTAAATTAAAAGGATATACGGTTTTTTTTTGAAAATCTTGTTATTTCCAATAGTATCAAGATAAGAAGAAAGCAGCAACTC
>JAFRJS010000029.1 GCA_017432165.1 Clostridia bacterium
ATAACGGATACAATCAAGGAATATCAACATTTCCCTCATTTTGAGAATTGGATATTAAAAAAACCGTTAGAAGAAATCAATGCCCATACGCATTTTAATGTGTTCTATGACAAAATCAAAAAAGGGCGTTCAATTGACAGCATTGTTTTTCATATCGAAAAGAAACGCCGAGCGGACGATACTAGCTACAAGTTAGAAGACAAAGCCTACCAAGCCGACAAAAAAGCTAAAGAAGAAACCGAAGAAAAACTTGTTTATCAAGCTATGAAAAGCAAATACACTCAAGTTTTGTTAGAAAATATGTTGTTAAGTCCTTACGAAATGACGGACACCAAATTGATGGCAGGCTTACAGAAAAATGTTTATCCGCTTTATGACGAGTTAAAAGACAGACGAGGGCTACAAGGGGTCAAAGATCACTTGGCTTATGTTTCCAGCAAGCAAGAACCATACTCCAAACGCAATGTAGCGAAATATCTTAAAAAAGCCATTGAACAATACCTACCAACGGTTAAAAGGCAGGAACTTTAAATGAACAAAATAATTAGTATCAAACAAAAATTTTTGTGTAAAGATTGTGAGTATATTTTAGAAATTTCTCGTTTAAAAGTAAAAAAAGCAAAACAATATGGTGGTGTCTATTGCCCAAGGTGTGGCAAAAAAATTATGGATAATGAAATAAAAAAAGTTTAGAATAATCTCTAAACTTTTTTTTTATACTTATCAGGTTTTTGTTTATTTATCATATTTGCAAATATTTGTAAAAGCTGTTCTGTTTCATCAACAGTTAAATGTTTTGCTTCAAGATATTTTTCAAGTAAAGCGCCTTTTTGAATTAATTGCCGTGTCCGTTTTTTTCGTTCTTTATAGTTTTCAGAATTATTCTGTAAAACAGAACGGTTAATTTTAATTTGAACTTGTTTTGCTTTTTCTCTTTCTTGAATCAACAAATTTTCTAATTTCTTAATTTGTTCAAAATCAAGTTGTTCATTATCAAATTTTTTTAAAATTGTTTCTTGCTGATTGATTGCCTTTTCTAACTGTTCAATCGAGGAAGATAACTCTTTTTTATTTTTAATAGTCATAACTATTACTCATTAAAGGTTTTATTTTCATTTTCTAAAGTCGTATTTTTGAATTGTTGATGAACTGCATTTTTTGAATTTGAAATGACTAAAGAAACAAATTTTTTAATCTTATCTTCTGAATCAAAATCAGAAATAGAAATTTCTAAACCTTTTAAGAGTTCTTCTCCAATACGAGTATTAATGTATCTTTTTTGTTGTCCAATTTTTCTATTGATAATTTTAATGTCTTCTTGTTTCTTTGCTAATTCTTTTTGTAAATCTTCCAAGCTTTTTTTCTTTGCCATAACTTCCTAGTCCTTTCTTATTTGAAACACTTATTGATAATTATATTCTATCAAATCCAACAAAATAAGGCAAAAGACAGATAAGTACAAAATACTAATAAAAAGTGGTAAAATATCCCTATAAGATATAAGGGCGCACTTACATACCATGAAAAATCATGGTATAAAATGCCAATCTTTCAGATTGAACGTGTTGAAAAAAACTCGCTTTGCTCGTGTAAAAAATAAAAGAAAGGAGAACACTTCTTATGGCTATTTATCATTTTGAGGCTAAAGTTATTTCAAGAGGGAAAGGACAGTCTGCAATTGCGAGCGCCTCTTATCGTAGTGGGGAAAAATTATACAGTGAACGCTATAATAAATTTAATTTCTATGGTCGAAGTGTTGCTCCTAAAACTTTTATTTTAAAACCAAGCAATGCACCTGACTGGACGTTAAATCGTCAGAAATTATGGAACGAAGTAGAAAAAATCGAAAAATCAAAAAATGCTCGATTAGCAAGAGATTTTATTTTAGCGTTGCCTTCTGAACTGAACGAAGAAGAACAAGAAGAACTCCTTTTAGACTATTGTCAAGAAAACTTTGTCAATAATGGCATGGTGGCTGATATTGCTATTCATAGAGATAAAGACGGTAATCCTCATGCTCATATTATGACAACAAACCGCCCATTTAAAGAAAACGGGGATTGGGGAACTCGTCAAAAAAAAGTTTATCACTATGATGAACAAGGCAATAAAATTTACGATAAAGAAAAGAAAACTTATCAATGCTCCACAGAAAAAACAACGGATTGGGATAGTAAAGAACGCTTAAAACAATGGCGTGAAAATTGGGCAGTGGCGATTAATAACTCTTTAGAAAAAAAAGGATTAAACATAACCGTGACGGATAAAAGTTTTAAAGAACAAGGAAAGAAAGAACTCCCAACAAAACACCTTGGAAGCTATGCCCATCAACTTGAATTAAAAGGATTGCCTAGTGAAAACGGGGACATCAATAG
>JAFRJS010000030.1 GCA_017432165.1 Clostridia bacterium
CTAAAGAAGCTTTCAAAACTGCTTCTAAAAAACTTGACAAAGCAGCTCGTAAAGGTCTTATCCACCAAAACGCTGCAGCTCGTCAAAAATCTCGCTTAGCGAAACAAGTAAACGCGTAAGGCGTTTAAAAAACGATCCATTCGGATCGTTTTTTTATATACAAAAAAGTTCACGCTCTTAGCACGTGAACTTTTTTTGTTTCATCACATATGATTTAACCGCATTAAGAAAAACTCGAGCACAAGTTTTTTATCCATTTTTCCCGTTTTCATACTATAATCAGCTTCCGCTAATTCCATTATCACTTTTTTTAATTCTTCAAAAGAGAAAAACTTCGTTTGATTCATCGCTAATTTTACACGATATGGATGCACACCAATATGAGACGCGATTTGATTTTGGCCGTAACCACGCTGCTGTAACTCTTTCACTTGATGCAGTAAACGGAATTGACTTACTAATAACGCAAGCAATTTAATAGGTTCCTCCTGCTGCGTAAATAATCCATCCAAAATTTGCATCGCACCCGCGATATCTTTTTTCACCACTTTTTCTGTCAAAGCAAACACATTTTGTTCAACTGATTTTGGTACAAGCTCTGCAACGAGTTTTGGTGTAATCTCTCCGCCCATACCGACGTATAACGTTAACTTGTCCATTTCCTTCGCCAACATTGTTACATTACTTCCCACAAGCTCTAACAACAAACTAACAGCCGCATGATCAATATGCACATGTACTTCATCCGCCCGAGCAACAATCCACTTCTGAACATCCTGCACTTGCATTGCATTCGCTTCTACTACATCCGCTGTTTTCTTTAACAGTTTAGTAATTTTTTTTCGTTCATCAAGCTTTTCGTAAGGCGCAACAAAAACAAGAATAGAAAAGGGAGAAGGTTCCCCGATATATTCTTCTAAAATTTTTATATTTTGTTCCAATTTTTCTTTTTGTGAAGTTAAAAAGAGCGGTGATTTTATTAATAGCACTTTACGTTCTCCGAAAAAAGGAAGTGTACGTGCATCCTCAACCACATCTTCTAAATACGCTTCTTCTAAATCATATGTAACAACATTAAACTCGCGATCTTCCTCTTCAAGCGCTTCTGTTGTAATAAGCTTTATCGTTTCATTTATAAAAAACGCTTCCGTTCCATACAGTAAATATAACGGAGCAAACTGCTTCTTTTTAATCTTTTTATGTATATCACTCATACTTTTTCCTACTCCCTAACTTGGCAATATATATTTATACTAATGCCCTAGCTTTTGTTTTACAAGTACAAAGGAACAGGCAATATAACCCGTCCCTTTATTTATATTAAACGCCACGCAATAAGCCCCGGGTTTCTTATTGGTGTGCGGTAATCACCTTCCCTTTATTATTCGCAATAAAAATTCGAGTATAAGTGCCAACTGTTAACATGCTTGGAAACAAAAATTCACATTACTTCATGATCTAAAAGTAGTAAAAACGCTCTATTTCTCCTCACATGGAAATTGTAGATTTTTTTCTGACAATATTTTATACTAAAGTGGAATGTTGGGGAGGGATTCTAAATGAATGATTTTGAACAAAACGTTCAAAGTAAACGCAATGACGCTATTGATTCAGGGGTAGGATTTATCGTCTC
>JAFRJS010000031.1 GCA_017432165.1 Clostridia bacterium
AACCATATAAACCCTTACTCTGTAACTTTCTAAAAGCAGAGCCAAGATATAACAGATGATGAATTTGATACTCTGAAAGCTGAATTTCTTGAAGCTTATTTGAAAAACTAGGAAATCGAATTTTAATATACAAAAAAAGCAAGTTTTTTTGAAAAAATCTGCTTTTTTATCTATTTTTTTGCTTTTTTTGAATTTTTTCGATTTTCGTATAACCTGTACGCAACCATATAAAATCAGTTATATCAAGGGTTTATATGGTTGGTTGTCTAGTTACACCCCGTATTACAATTCGGGGTGTAAAGCTTTTTTTCAGTCTGCCTTGGCAGACTGAAAAAGGTCTTGTAACCACTGTACAAGACCTTAAAAACCGCACTCACTACGCTTCCGCCTTACGGCTCCGCTTTTCGCCACGTTTTTTAAGGTCTCATCCACCGGACAATACCACAGCTCTGATTTAAATATATCATACTAAAAATAAATAGGCAAATAAAAAGTCCTTTTTATAAAATTTTTGACACAAAAGTTGAAATGATGATATAATAAAGTTGCACTATGAATTGCAAAAATACACCAAGAGACCACAGCTGGCGGGCTGTGGTCTCTTTTTTACGTTCTTATCGATTAACGGGTAGGCTTACTGTCGTTTTAGTCTCGGTCAAACCATTTACAGATGTAGTGTGCGGCCACCTCTGCCAAAACCGTGATAACGAATTCTGCTATGAATTGCAAGGAATACACCTCCCTCCTAGCTGATATCTAGGGGACAGCGTAATAATTATATCATTCAAGGTTTGGTTTTTCCATATCATACAAAAATAAGCTACAATAGCCCTCCATAATTTTTAATCGATTGTGTTATAATTAATTAAAAATTATGGAGGGCTAAAATGGTTAAAGATAAAGCAATAAATGTAAAACCATATAAAATGGAGAGGAACGGGAAAGAAATTCTTGTTTCAGGACACAGTCGTCAAGCTAAAGGTGTAAATAAAGAATTTCCTGTAAAGGTCCAAGAGCACGATTTGAAGAGAAATGGGAAAACAGTTCATATCCCAGAATATAGAAGACGAGCGAGAAACTCTGATTGAAATAGTTTTCTTAAAAAAGTTACAACATATCCAAAATATACCTAAAGGAGAAAATACGTGAAATTAACTACAGCAGAACTTACAATAATACACACGGCAACAACTGGAGCTGCTGCTGTTTCCGCCAGTCCAATTCCATTTTCAGACTCAGCTTTATTGATACCTATTCAGACTACAATGATTGTTGGATTATATAAGGCTAACGGATATAATATATCTCAAGGAGTCGTTACGGGAGCTTTAAAATCTACTTTAATTTCAGGATTTGGTAAAGCTGCCGCTGGGAATTTATTAAAGTTTATTCCTGTAGTAGGTAGCGTTGCAGGTGGTCTGATAAATGCAGGAGTAGCTGTAGCCTTCACAGAAGCCCTAGGATTTTCAGTAGCTCATGAATTAAAAGGATCTGAAAATGCTGATATTATTGACTTAGCTACAGTAATATCAAATACTATGAAATCCTTTAAAAAGAAATAATTAATTTTATTTCCACCTAAAAACAGTATCTAGGTGTCGTTTTTTTCAAAAACTATAAAAATGCTCCCCCTGGTAGTAAAAATCCAAACTGGGATAACTCTGATTACAAAAAGTTCCGCCAACTGATGACTTTAGCTCTTAACTCAGGTCAAGGGCTTTTTGTATTATTCTAAAAACGCTCAGAATGGTTTGTATGGCTTTTTAGAGTTCTGATTGTAGAATTTATTCAAGTTCATCTCAAAAGTGGCTTAAACGGCCTTAAAATCGATTTTAGAGGCATTTAACAATGTGACGAGCGGTTTATTTTGCGTTTGATGTTAAAATGGGTAATCAAAAACTTGAATACCTCGTTTAGTTTCCTTTTAGCCCTCTTTTGAACTTTGGAGAATTTTCTCGAAGAGAAAAGGGGGCTTGCCCCTTAAAAATGAACTTAGGAAATTTTGTCAGAAATTTACCTTTTTTTATTTTCTTTTGATTTGTTGTTTTTGTTTTGGATATTTAGAAACAAAACGGACGCTCTCGCATGCGCTCTATATTTTTTTTATTTATAAATATTTTAT
>JAFRJS010000032.1 GCA_017432165.1 Clostridia bacterium
GGGACTGTCCCATAATTAATTTTTAAAATTTTCATTTGAAAGGGTTGATTTTCAAATGAATAAATATATACTTGTTTTTGTATAAACATTTCATATATAACTTATTTTCATAAATAACATTCTAATAAACTTTAAATAATTAAAATAATAGAAATATACTTGAAAAATAGTTAATTAAGTTAATATGATTAGTTTCTGATGAAAATAAATTTTCACCAGAAAAACATGAAAAATCATATTTTATTTGAAAAAAATACGAATTTCTGAAAAAACAGAAAAAAATATTTTTTAATCAAATAATCCAAAACCTACAAAGGATTATTTGTAATTAATCAATATTTATAGTTTTAGGAAGGAATCCATTTTTTCATCTAAAAAAACCTGATTTTAATCAAATTATCTTAAAATACTAATTTTCGAATAAATCAATGAAAATAAGGTGAAAATAATGGTTGAAAGTCAATATTGCTTTGAATTAAAAGAAGTTGGAGCAAATTTAGATAAAGAACATGCGGTTTTCAATCTCATGTACTTGATAGATCTCTTTGAACAGTTCAATCCTGAAGAATTCTATGTTAAAAAAGCTAAAAAAGGACGTCCAATAAAATACAACCCTAAAGAATTATTAACATTTCTTTTATGGGCAAAAAATAACAAAAGAGAAAGCTACAGAGACCTTGAAAAATGGTGTGAAAATAATGATGAAACATGCCAATTAGTATTAAAATGCGAAAAACCAAGTAAAACACAACTAAATAGATTTAAAAATAACCACATGGAATTAATAGACAAATTTGACCAATTTTTAATAGATTTTGCAATGGCAATTGAATTAATAGATGTAAAAATCGTTTATGGTGATGGCACCATACTGAAAGCATGGTGTAACACTTTTAAAAAGATGTATCCCTACGAAATAAACTACTTAAAAAAATTCCTAAACAATAATATCTCCAACACCGAATTATGGGGCAAATTAAAAAGATATTTCATAAACGAAGACGATAATGAACAATTAAAAGAAGAACTAAAAGTTTTACTCAACGAATTTAATTATAATCTAAATTCAAGCGGAATACACTTATTAAAACTCAGCCTAATATCATCCAAGAACTTTAAAAAAGTTATAGAACGAATACAACTCATGGAAGATAATATCACTGGCAAACATAGCATCAGCATCACCGATCCAGAATCACGACACATGCCCGACAAAAAAGGCAAAATAGGCTTAAATTACAATTACCAAACAGTAACAGACAATAAATATGGATTCAGACTAGTACACTACATAACCAACAACACCAACGACCAAAAAGAAGTAAAAAGACTAGTAGACATGACAACAGAACGAATACATACAGACAACTTCACAATATGTGTAGATAATGGATACTGGAATCCAGACCAACTAAAAGAAATATTAAACGGCAATACACGAGTAGTAATACCAGACGACACAGAAGCATCCAGAAAAAAACAAAAAATAAAAAACAAAAACAGATCCGGAAAAAGACAAGAACAACTAAAAAAAGAAGAAAAACACAAAAACAAACCCAAAAGAATAAAAAAACACCAATTCAAATATATAGGTAAAATAGATGCCTTTGAATGCCCAAAAACAAAAAAACTATTCTATGTAGTTGATATTGTAACACTAACTGGAGTCAAAAAGAAGAAATACACTTGTGACTACTGCATTTCCTGCGAATACAAATCAGAATGCACATCACAACACAGAAGAATATTTTATGAACTCTATGATGAAAATATGGAAGAAATACGCAGATTTTACTATTCTGACGAAGGACAAGAAATATACTTCCAAAGAGGACATTTTGCAGAATCCAGTTTTGCAATTTTACTAGAATCCCGAAACTTCAGAGGAATCAAAACAAAAGGCTTAAAAAAAGCAAATGATGAATTAACAATCAGTGAAATACACCACAACCTTAAAAAATTAGAAAAACACACAACCAATAAATTTCTAAAGCTTATTCTCAATAAAGTCAAAAAATACAAAAAAGAAAATCAAAAAATTGACTTTTTTTGCATTGAGAAATTTAAGGGAAAATTCATAATCCAAAATGACGTAATTACTGGAATAAGAGGTGATTGAACATAATATAAGAAAAATACGATATATTTTACTTATTTAGAATTTATGAAGACCAATTTGATCTATAAATAAAAATTAAAACCATCACCATCTAAAAATTAATTATGGGACACTCCC
>JAFRJS010000033.1 GCA_017432165.1 Clostridia bacterium
AAGTTATATATTGATTGAATTTCCATCAAATCATGTGCCACATTATGCTAGAGAACTTTTTTATAATATTCAATTGGAGGGACTTCAACCTATTTTGGTCCACCCTGAGCGTAATAGTGGAATCATTGAGAACCCTGATATCTTATTTGATTTTATTGAACAGGGAGTACAAAGTCAGATAACTGCTTCAAGTGTCACTGGTCATTTTGGTAAAAAAATACAAAAGCTGTCATTTAAAATGATAGAAAACCATCTGACGCATTTTGTTGCATCAGATGCGCATAATGTGACGTCACGTGCATTTAAGATGAAGGAAGCGTTTGAAATTATTGAAGATAGTTATGGTTCTGGTGTATCACGAATGTTTCAAAATAATGCAGAGTCAGTGATTTTAAACGAAAGTTTTTATCAAGAAAAACCAACAAAGATCAAAACAAAAAAATTTTTAGGATTATTTTAAAGGGATTAAATGGAGTAAATAATGGAAGTTTTTGAGGATATCTCATCACCTGAACCGGAAGAGCATAAGTTAGTAGAATTAAAAAAATTTTCTCACAGAGAGATAATTATAAAAAGAGGGATTGATATTTTAGGGGGATTAGTGGGTTCAGGTTTATTTCTTATCGCGGCTGCATTGCTTTATGTCCCTTACAAAATGAGCTCAAAAAAAGATCAAGGGCCAATGTTCTATAAACAAAAACGGTATGGAAAAAACGGGAAAATTTTTTATATTTTGAAATTTAGGACAATGATAGTTAATGCTGAGCAGTATCTAGAGCTACATCCAGAAGTTAAAGCCGCCTATCATGCCAATGGTAATAAACTAGAAAATGATCCCCGTGTGACGAAGATTGGTTCATTTATTAGACAACACTCAATTGATGAATTACCACAATTTATCAATGTTCTTAAAGGGGATATGGCATTGGTTGGCCCAAGACCAATTTTGCTTTTTGAAGCGAAAGAATATGGGGAGCGCCTCTCTTACTTACTCATGTGTAAACCTGGAATTACTGGTTATTGGACAACACATGGTCGAAGTAAAGTTCTTTTTCCTCAACGAGCAGATTTAGAACTCTATTACCTCCAGTACCATAGTACCAAAAACGATATCAAGCTTCTAGTACTCACAATTGTACAAAGTATTAACGGATCGGACGCATATTAAAAAATGAAAATAGCATTAGTAGGTTCCAGCGGTGGCCATTTGACACACCTGTATTTGTTAAAAAAGTTTTGGGAAAACGAAGATAGATTTTGGGTCACATTTGATAAAACAGATGCAAAATCTATATTGAAAGAAGAAAGATTTTATCCTTGTTATTATCCCACAAATAGAAATGTAAAAAACACGATAAAAAATACCATTCTTGCATTTAAAATACTTAGAAAAGAAAAACCAGATTTGATTATTTCGAGTGGTGCTGCGGTAGCCGTTCCTTTTTTTTGGTTAGGTAAACTATTCGGTGCAAAGACAGTCTATATTGAAATATTTGACCGGATCGATAAACCAACCTTAACAGGAAAATTAGTTTATCCAGTTACTGATAAGTTTATAGTTCAATGGGAAGAGTTAAAAAAAGTTTACCCTAAAGCAATTAATTTAGGAGGAATTTTCTAATGATTTTTGTAAC
>JAFRJS010000034.1 GCA_017432165.1 Clostridia bacterium
AACTGATGATGAAAAATTGGAATTGAGCAAATTATTAGAGAAAGAAGATGTTTTAACAACAGAAATTGTTCATAAAATTATTAAAGACAATTTTGGAGTTGATTATACCTTTAAACAAGTAAGAATTATTGTTAAAAGTTTTAGGGGGTCTGAATTTTTTAGTTCTCTGATAATTGTTGTATGGCCGTTTTTGAGTAGTATCCCTGTGATATAATCAGGGCTCCCAAAAATACATTTAAATATACTGTTTTTGCAACTGATTTTGGCGTATATTTGTGTATTTCTCTCATGTTGAGTCCTTGTTTGAGTAATTTAAAAAAATCTTCTATTTTTCCCCGAATTGGTTTGAATTTCTTCCAATTATCTATCTTTTTTAGAAGTTCATGTTTTAAATTGTCATAGAATCTTTTTTCGGTTATAATTTTCTTTGTTTTCTTAAATGCTTGTAATGGATAGGATAATTGGTCATTGAGTTTATTTCTTTTGAAATTGTCTCTTGGAAAAATAAAAGGAACGATTTTATATTTGCTAATTCCGATTTGATAGTTTTCATAACTGTAATATCCTTTATCAAAAATTAATGTGTCTCATTTTTCAATAATACGTCTTTTTTGTAGGTTTTCCATAATCTCATCAAAAAGTTTTGCATCGCCAGGAGCTCCAGAATGAATTAAAATACAAACAGGATTCATACTATCAAAATCAATGACAATAGTAGCTTTAAATCCTATATAAAATCCTTTTGAGGATGAATAACTCCATTTTAAATTCAATGTTTTTAGATATTCTTTTGTCTTTTTATTTCTATTAAAATTAAAATCTAAGTCTACTGGTGTTGCATCAACAACGAAAGTCTTTTTTCCTCTTCTTTTAACGCGATTTCTTGAATTTAAAATACGATTTAATGCTTTCATGAGTTTTTCTGGGTCTTGAAGTGATAAAGTTTTATAAACTTGATCTGCACTCCAAACTTTAGAAATTTTAAAGTATTTGCGAAGTTTTTCTTTGGATTCAAGTTCACTCAAGATGAATGGAATATCTAAACCAAAGAACATACTGATAAATATAATTTTAAAAGTAAATACTAATTTATCCAAGTTTTTAAAGCCAAATGAAGCTAAAATTTCAGAAGTTTTTCTGGAATCCATAATTTTAAATATTTCTTTCAACAAAGTATAATTTGGGTCTTTAATATCTAAATTTAATCTGTGTTTCATTTTTATCGTTAAATAAATATTTGTAACACATTGTATTTAAATTTATTGGTATTAAGACCTTTTTTAATAAAATAAATAATTATTACGATGTATTTTTACAAACCATCAAAAATTAATATGAAAAATAAGAAAAATAAAATGAATTAAGCCGAATTTTAACCAAAAAAATTCAGGCCCCTAAATGTATTTCTACTCCTATATGTTTTGTCGATTATTTTCGATAATTTCCTTAAAATTAATGATATTGTCGATTGTATTCTATAATTATATCAATATTGGTGATTTTGTAGATTATACTCGACAAAATTTATATATCTTAAATTACAAACTATACATAAAAAAAGCATTGGGGATAGTATTATGATTAAAAGAGAATTATACTTAAACAAAATTGTGAGATTGATAGATAAAGATCCTATTAAAATAATAACTGGTGTTAGAAGAAGTGGTAAAACTTATCTATTAAAAAGTATCTGTGAAGAACTTAAAAATAGAGGAATATCTGAGGAAAACATATTTCTAATCTCTTTTGAATCAATGAAATACAAAATGTTAAAAACTGGGAAAAAAGTATAAATGCATATAGGGTGGACTTGAATTGCGATATCTACATTACTGGGTCCAATTCAGAACTGCTTTCCGGTGAAATGGATACATTAATATCTGGAAGATACTATCAAATCAATATCTATCCATTTTCATTTGTGGAATTCATACAATACAAAAAAGAAATAGAAAAAATGGATGTAAGTGA
>JAFRJS010000035.1 GCA_017432165.1 Clostridia bacterium
CAGTCAAGTGGCGTCTGTAACATAAAGAAAAACACAGTAGACTATGCTTAGTTTTCTGTGTTTTTTTCTAATTTCATTTAGAGGTGAATTAATTGGTAGTTATTAGAGGTGCCCTTAATATTTCCTTTCAGATTTTAAATACAAAGAATATCTTTAAATAAATAGTTTTTGAATTATAAAAAAACTTATTTATGCTATTTAATCACACCAAACTTATCAGATATAATATCATTAAATTCATTAACGATAACACCATCAAGATGATATGGCAGGTTCAAGCTATCAATGATTTGTTGACAGTTTGTATCTGGAGTGAAATCATATTTTTGATCTAGCATTTTCATAACTTCACTAATCATATATTGATTGGCTTGGAATTCTATAATATCGTTTTGAAAATGATTAGTAATGTATTTTTCACTATCTCCATTAAGAAAATGAGCTGTTTCGTGTAATAGAGTAAGTGAGGTATCTATTTCATTTAAATTTTCATTTATAAAAATTATAGGTTTATTGTTTTCAATTCCAAAATATCCATGTCCGCCAAATTCCATACATTGAATTTCAATTCCCAGTTCTTTTATTAGTCGTTTAATCTTTGATAGCATATATCAGTTATCCTTGAGTCTATCCTCCATTCTTTTACGTAAAAATTCACGTATTTTTTCACGGTCTTCATCATACATTGGTTTACCGTCAAAAGATTTAAATGTATCAAGAGACTTTTCCAAGTCTTCGTCAAATTGTTTTTGGTTTTTAATGTCGGTATTTCCTAAAAGATAATCAGTAGAAACATTGAAAAAATCAGCAATTTTACTTAGGTTTTTACTTGCAGGTGTTTTTTTCCCTGTTTCCCATTGACCATAAAAAGCAGTAGATATTTTAAGTTTTTCTGCTATTTCTTTTTGAGTAAGTTTTGCTTCTAGACGTAATGCTTTCATACGTTCTTGTATCATTTTTTCTCCTTATAAAAAATTTTTTTATTTTTTTCAAAAGACACTTGACATCATTTCAACCTTTTGGTAGAATTATTTTATCAACCAAAAGGTTGAAACAATTTTTGAAACAAAAGGCTACTCATTATATAATAAATAGCCGAATGGTTCAAGAACACTATTCAAAAACTAACTTGTAAGTCTTGATTACTTTTCTATAAGAAATCAAAAAATAAATCAATTCATACAAAAAACAAATTTTGAATAATTGAACTTTGAAAAATAAATCAGAATCTTTAAGATACTGGCTTACAATTCAGTTGTAATACTTATTAGCACTTTTATTATAACTGATTGTAGAGCCGTTGTCAAAATGATAATGGCGGTGGAACCGTAAAAAGCCCACAGGGGATTGTAGAGTCCTCAGAACACTGCATAGATTTAGTGAGCCAAGACCTTGTAAAAGTGAGCCACAAAGTAAATCTCGGTCTATGTAGTGAACCTGTCTAACAAAGGAACGCATGGCGCTCGAAAAATGACTAAAAGTTTTTCATATGGGTAAAATGTTAGTTGACTTATGCAAGTATTTCAACCTGTTAAAAATTAGATGTTTTAACAGTACAACTGGTGGTAGGTTCGATTTTTCTATGTCTTGAAAATGAAAGGCTAGAGATTGAAATTGAAGATTTAAGTAACACAAAATATACGGTATCAGTTTAATCTGATACTTTTTGATTTTCCGATAGAAAGCATTTGCTGAACATCATACGATATGAATGTGCTTGTTTCTATTAAGTCAGGAAAACAATTATCAATGAGTGCCAACTTCGGTATGTTTGTTTCTTTAGTAATAAAGAAAATAATTGTCAATGAGTATCAACTTAGATATGTTTGTTTCCTGTGAAAATGACAATAGACAATG
>JAFRJS010000036.1 GCA_017432165.1 Clostridia bacterium
ACCAGTTAAAAATAATGTCAGATTTTGTAGAATAATTTGTTTTGAAAGAGTTGCTCTTTTTAGGGCGATTTTTTGTTGTTTCCGGCGGTATAGTGAATAGGTTTTTATTTACTATGCGAAGGAGAATTATTATGGAAATGAAATTATTAATTTTTGCAAAGTCCGATAAAAATAATGGATATTGTGTGGTGGGTATAAACAGATTTGGAAAATTCATAAGGCTGGTTAAGAATTCCGAAGGCCACGCCCTTGACAAAGAACAATGTAAGTTTGATAAAATGGATCTTTTAACTGTAAATGCGGTTCCTGCCCCGCTTATACATCAAAAAGAAAATTATGTTTTGGGAGAAATAATTAACCACACTAAATCTAATGTTCAAACCGATGATTTACAAAAATATATTCAAAATCCGGAATTTATATTTTCAAATGTTAATCCTTGGCTTACCGAAGAAGAAATAAATCATCAAAATGCATCTTTTTTGTTTGTAGAAATTACTGATTTATTTATATATGAAAATGATGAAGGGAAGCACAAGTGTGATTTTACTTATAACAACAATAATTACAAAGGTTTTAGCATAACCGACACTAAATTTAAACTAAAAAACAAGAAAATTTCTAAATGCCTTGTTGCTGTAAGTTTGCCTGAAGTTCCATACAAAAAATATGGTAATGATCTTTACTATAAATTTGTTTGTGCAGTGTATCCTTTAAAAAATTCTATAAAATCATATGGTATAGATTGTTATATGATATGATGTTATAATAGAATTAATCGAAATTATTTAACAAGGAGTGAGTGAGATTGGAGTTATTTACAATCGGATATACCAAAAAATCTGCAGAAAAGTTTTTTAGAATTATAAGTGATAACAAAATTGAAATAGTTGCAGACGTTAGGCTTTATAATTCCACGCAGCTGGCAGGATTTAGTAAAAGTGCAGATTTACAATATTTTCTCAAAAAAATTTGTGATTGCAGTTACATAGCATTAAAACAATTAGCTCCGAATCCATCGCTTTTTGAAAATTATAAAAACGGAAAAACTTCTTGGAACGAATACGAAAAAATTTATAACAAATTTTTGGACACTGGGGCAAATCTCGACTTTTTCTATGCTTTTAAAAACAAGCGAATTTGTATTCTTTGTGCCGAAAGCACTCCCGAGCGGTGTCATCGCAGATTACTCGCAGAAAAAATTGCAAAAATTTATGACGATGTAACAATCGTGCATCTATAGAGTTTTACTGTAAACATTGTTGATGGCATAAACCTACTATTACTGAGTTCTTCCAAGCCCCTATTGGTTATCCGCACCAAAAATCCAAAACAAAAAATAAAATGCTCATCAGATTTTTATTTTGATGAGCATTTTGTTAGTTTACTTTTATTTTCTTAAAACTCTTTTCTTAATTAATACAGTTGTGCCAAAGAAAGAAACCGCACATATAATCATAAGCGTAATCCACAACTCAATATGACTATTGTCACCAGTGTTTGGTGTATCTTCAGAAGTTAACACTTCTTTTTCATCTGCTGGTATTTCTTTTTCAGGTTCCGGCACTTTATTTTCGGCTATAGTAACAATAATATCGTCACCTTCAAAATCAAGATGATTATCATCACCTACATATTTAACATTAACAATATATTGGCCAACATCTAAACCTGTTGGAATGCTTTCTAACCAATCCCCTGTGTCACTAAGTTTGTACTGAATATTAATGTAACCATCAGGAAGTGTCTCCGGTGCGGTTACAAGCTCTTGATCTTCGCCGTTATATGTAAGATCATTTGCGGTGGGTTTTTCATAATCGGTTAAATCATCTTTATCAAGAACTGCCTTATCCACTGTAACAGTAATGACATCAGATGCTGCATCTGCAGTAGAATTATTATCTGTATATGTTGCGGTTACTATACAATAGTAATAATATGTACCGACATCCAAGTCTGACGGAATAGTATACGAACTGTCTGTAGCGCCGGTGATTGCCGTACCATTTTCATTGCTGGCTGTTGTATTGATATACCACTGATAAGAAAGTGTATAGTCTTTGTCGGTATCTACGGTTGCAGTAACACTTATGTTTGTGTTTGGTTCACCATAAGTAACTGTTTGATCCGCAGAAGGTGTAATGGTTGGTGCCTTTGGAGCATATTCATCCATATTGGCTGCGGAATCAAGAAGTAAGTTTCTTAAAAATTGCTTTGCTTGCGCTTTTGCTCGCGCTTTTTCATTGTCAGTCGTTGCCCACGTGCTACCACTCTTCCAGTTAAAATCAGCAAGAACAGTAATATATCCGTTTTGAACTTTCTGATCCAACACAAATACTTTTCCGCTTCCACTTTTTACTACCCAATCAGTATTAGCACTTGTTGATGAGATAACAGCAAATGCACCTGGCTTAAAATCAGATGTTAAATTCGCTGTTAAACCGGGCTTCCCGGCGGTATTAAAGACCATATTCGTTTCACTCGAAGATTCTTCCAAAATTGTAAAATTTCCGCCCATTGCATTAGCAAGTGCAGTAAGGGTTGCGTTTCCTTGGGATGCAAGTCCACTAATTTCACCATTCATAACGACTCTACCGCCGTTAGTAACAAAATTGGTTAACAAATTTGCTGCACCGATTACATTTTGGCCTTCTGCTGAAGAAGCCTCAGTACGTAGAGCAAAAATATAAACCAATTGAACACCATTTAATTCGCTCTGTGTAAGTGCACCGGATGTTTTAGTTACAACGGTAACATCATCCATTTCCGAATAATAATTTGGTATAAAATCACCATAACTCGAAAATGTAGGATCGGTTTCCGGACACCAGTACAACACCTTATACTGAGTTTCGTCTGCTGCGTTTGCTTTAGGGCCAAATGTAGGTACTAAGCCAATAAGCATCGCTATAGCGAACAATACACTGATAATTCTTTTCATTTTTTCCTCCTTGTGCCTTACGGCATTTTAAAATATTATAGTGGCACTTTTAATACACTACAAAAAACATTATACACATACAAATATTAATGTCAATACTTTATACATAAAAAAATTGTTATGTACATATAAAATTTTATTATTATGCACATAAATATTATTGTTAAAACCTTGCGCACACAAAATTTATTCGAATTTAAAATATTTTGAAATAAAACCAGACAAAAAGCTTCTTTTCTTCAATGGATTTTTCTTGATTTTAAATTATATTTGTGTTACAATATGATTGAAATGATTTTAAAAAGGTGTCCAATATGAAAAATAAGTTTTTAAAAATATTTAGTTTAATTTTATCTTTTGGTATTATAATTTCCGGCGCACCAAATGTTTTGGCGGGCGGAGAATTTTCAAAACCTAAAACACAGCCTATGTCTACCAACATGAAACAAGCAATGGACATATGGGCAAACCAACTTAAGTATTCGCCTATGTATGCCGAAGACGGCGGAAAAGCGTATTTTTGGTCTTGGAATGGTGTCAAATGTAAAGAGGATTTTGATACATTTGTGAAAAAATATAAAGAAAACGCAGACAACACCACGAGCGCTCGCTCACTGCCCGATTCTGAGCAAAATGAAAATTGGATGACTATGCCTAGTTTCGGGAATTGCTATGCTTTGGAATCATTTGAAGAAAGCAAGGATCCGGATCCCAAAAAATATTTGTTGCGAATAGATGAAGAAAACCATTTAATATATACCGTAAGAAAATCCGAAAATTTGTATTTATTTACATTTTATCTGGCGTCTTGTATTGAGCCTACTGATGCCAAATTATGTAGAAGCTGTTTTGCGGTGTCGTCAAATATGCTCAATATTAAAAATATCTTGCTGCCCGTTGACAGAACATTATTAGACTAAAAATAAGGAGATTATTTAAATGAAAAGCAAATTTTTGAAAGTACTAAGTTTACTTCTATTTGCCGAAATTATGTGCGCATCCCACACTTATGCCGGGGGGATTATATCACAACCTAATTCCGGAGGATTCTCGCCAAATGATCCTTATGTAAGAATAGTATCTAATCCCGCTAACCAGCCGTGGTATGCCGCTGATGGCGGAAAAGCTTACTATAACGCATGGCACCATATACAAAGCGAAGCATTTGAAAATTTTTTGGAAAAATATTCAAGAATAATAGACAATACAACATCAGCGACAACGTTAAAAGATTCCGTAAAAAATGACGAGTGGCACGATTTTCCTACATTCGGCAATGCATATGAATTATTAACTTTTGAGTATCCTGACACTGATGATTTTTCCAACTTTCTTTTAAGGGTTGACGCCGAAAATAGAATTATTTACACTATAAGAAAAAGCGGTGATGAATATTTGTGTAAATTCTATATTGCGTTCAGAGAAGATGCGGTTGTTTGCCTATCTTATAATTGGATTGTAAACAGCAAAAGTCCGATAAAGAATATTTTATTACCCATTGACAGAGAATTATTAGATTAGAACTAAAAGGAGAAATATTATAATGAAAAGCAAATTTTTAAAAATATTTAGTTTAGCATTATCTTTTGGTATTATAATTTCATGCGCACCAAATGTTTTAGCCGGCGGAGGATTTTCAAAACCTAAAGCACAGCCTATATCTGCCGACATGAAACGAGCAATAGACATACTCAATGGGCTTCCGGAAGCTCCTCCCTATACTCACCTTCCAATCTATGCTGCCGATGGTGGCCTTGCATACTTTTGGGCGTGGAATGGTGTTATATGTAAAAACGATTTTGATGCATTTGTAGCACAATATAGGAACAAATCGAACAATACAACAAGCGCAATGTCGCTTCCAAATTCCGTTAAAGACGAAGATTGGATGACCATATGCACATATGGAAACTCATATACTTTGGAATTTTTTGAAGAAAGCAAGGAACCGGATCCATCAAAATATTTACTTCGAATAGACGAAGAGAACCATTTGATATATACTGTAAGAAAATCAGACGATTTATATTTATTTACATTTTATTTGGCTTCTCGCAACACTAATGACCCTACCCCAAAATTATGTAGGAGTTGTTTTGCTGTGTCATCAGGCATGGGAAATATAAAAAATATTCTTTTACCGGTTGACAGAGAATTACTTGATTAATTTATAGAAAGGGATTGTTAGCATGAAAAAAATTCTTAAAATATTAAGTTTTGCAATTTATTTTGGTGTTTTGTCTTTTAACTTAACAAGCGTTTTTGCGGGCAATGGACATTCCAAACCGAAAAAACCCGACGAAAATAGCGACAGCAGCGGTTTTACACAAAGTCAACTAGCCGTGCTTAATAATCCCATCTATTTTCCAATATATTCAAACGACGGCGGAATAGCCTATTTTAGCGCATGGAACGGAATTAACGGCGGAAAAGATTTTGAAATGTTTTTAAAAAGGTATGAAGGTATCATAGAAAACGAAAAAAGCGCCAACGAGCTTCTTGATTCCGAAAAAAATGAAAACTGGTCAACATCTTACGCCCGCGAAATTTACTCAGACTTAGAATCTTTTGAAAATGAAAAAGATTTAAAATCGGGTAAATGCTTTTTACGTGTCAATGAGTCACATAAAATAATATACACTGTCAGAAAATCCGGCAGCACATATCTTTTTACATATTATTTAACCGTCATTCAATATGGCAGAGCAATGGTTTCTCCCAGTTGCTACGTTATATCATCAGATATGCGCAACACACGGGAAACACTTCGCCCAACCGACAAAATGTTAATAAATATATTTACAAAGCTTTAAATTTATGATATAATTATTAACATAAAGAAAAATAAATATTAACAAATTCAGGAGGAAATATGAATAAAAAAATATCAAAACTTTCTTTTTTAATCATTTTTGTACTAACGTTTTTTGGAGCTTTAAATTTTGCTTTCGGAGAAAAAGCCTATGCTGTAGATTTTTTGAAAAGCACACCAATAATTTCCAAATACCCCACGGCTTCTGAAATTCACGTTGGGCAAGCACTTTCGGAAAGCACTTTATCGGGAGGATACGCTGACGTACCCGGCACAATTAAATGGAAAAATCCGGGGTATGTACCGGCGTTGGGTATTAATTCATGCACCGCGATATTCACCCCAAACGACTCCAACCACTACAAATCAGTGGAGTTCAATGTAAATGTTACTGTAACAAAATGGAATCTTAAAATATATACTAGCCCCAAAGCTTCCGAAATTCACCTTGGGCAATCGATTTCAGAAAGCACATTGGCAGGAGGAAACGCTGTTGTCAATGTACAATATGGGCATTCAGTACCCGGAACATTTTCTTGGCAAAATCCTGATTTTATACCATCAACTGTAGGAAGCCACGACTGTGCGGTAGTATTTACACCTGCAGATTTAAATACATACGAACCCTTAGTATTCAATATATCGGTTTACGTAAGAAATATATTAATCACAAATCCAAAAGCTTCTAGCATAACATATGGAGAACCGCTTTCAAAAAGCGTTTTATCAGATGGCTGGGCTTGTGTACCCGGAACATTCTATTGGGAAAACCCAAATCTTCTGTTAAATGCCGGCACTCACACTTGCACCGCCACATTTACCCCAAATGATTTAAACAAATTTAAAAAAATTAATTTTAGCGTAACAGTTAAAGTAAAGAAAGCACCTGTAACAATATATACATTCCCGCAGGCCACACCGCTTGTTTATGGGCAAAAGCTCTCTGAATCTCAAATTTATAATCTTTGTGCCAATGTACCGGGATTTACGGATTGGAAATATCCTCTTGAAAAATATGACGTTTTATCCGCAGGAAAACACTATAGATGGATTACATTCACTCCACGCGATACTGATAACTATGAACCTTTTTCTTACAAAGTAGAAGTAACGGTTTATAAAGCGCCACCATCTCCACCAAGCAAAAAATCTTTTAGCGCAACATACAAACCGAATATGAGATTATCAGACTTCCAACTTCCCGACGGTTGGGAATGGAAAAATCCCAATACTTTAATAGATTTCACGGGAAACCGCAAATTCAAAATATATAGAGTAGAAACAGATAATTATTTGGCAGCTAAAGATTATGCCACTGTAGATATTACCAAAGCAAGTCCAAAATTGGAATTAGATGACATTACATATTCCGAAAATCAACATCTTTATGATATAAAACTGCCAAAAGGCTGGAGCTGGAACGACCCACAAAAAACACCAACTGTGGACACTGAATATTATAAAGCAACATTTAATCCAGACAAATCGGACAATAGATTTTATCGTTTTGACAACAATGTATCGGTTAAAATGAAAGTTTTAAAAGCTTCGCCAACTATTACAAAATGGATAGAACCTTCCTCGGATTATGTTTATGGCACAGATATAAATTCCATCGCAAAAGCTCCAGGAAAAGCTAGTGTTTCAGGAAACTTCTACTGGGATAAATTAGAAGACGATTTGAAAATTGGGAAAAATAAAATTTACATTAAATTTGTCCCAGATAACAGCAACTATTTAACTGTATATGACAGTTCGTTTGTAAATGTAATTAAAAACAACACCCCGGAAAGTCCGCCGAAAAACCCAAACAACAAAATAATAATAACCGACGTTTCAATTTTATTTGAAAAAAAGGACGAAATTGACGCACTGGAGTATTCCAAAGATGGCGGAAAAACATGGCAAGCCTCAGCCGCATTTTATAACCTTACACCAAACACAACATATAAATTCATATACAGATATAAAAACACCGAGCTTAGATGCGCAGGAAAAAACAGCTCTGAAATAACAGTAAAAACGAAATCATCTGCTCCGGAAGCACCTGAAAAAGTGGAGATTATCAAAAAAACAAACTGTACGGTAACCCTTAAATATGTTCCTGGTCAGGAATATTCCAAAGACGGCGGAAAAACATGGCAAGATTCACCAGAATTTTATAATTTAAACGAAAACACAACCTACTCTTTTGTAACCAGAATTAAAGAAACCGATGAACATATGCCAAGCTTTATAAGTGAAGAAAACAAAATAAAAACTAAGTCACTTTCAAAAAAGATTCCCGAAGAATTAGAAATAATCAAAAAAACAAATCACGAAATAATTTTTAAAGGGAATTCGGGTCAAGAATATTCCAAAGATGGCGGAAAAACGTGGCAAGATTCACCGGAATTTAAAAACTTAGAAGGAAGCACAACATACAACTTTGCCACAAGATTTAAAGAAACCGAAGAATACGTGCCAAGCCAGTCTATTACCAAAGACGTAAAAACTTTATCGTGGTTTAAAAATGTATTCTGGAATAAATTTATCGGCATATTTACCAACGTTTCTTGGAAAGAATAAATACCAACAAAAAAGCACTCCAAATTTGGAGTGCTTTTATTTTATTATTGTTCTTCTAAATTCATTTTATTTATTTTTACTTGAATACTCTCTTTTGCTTCATCACTTAAATCATCAAACTTAAAATTTTCACTATCATCTATTTTATTGTTTTCTACTACCTCTACATTATTATCTATTATATCGGCGAACACATTATTCTCTGGGCTATAAACCATTTCATTTTTCGGTGCTTCCACATTATTACTTACATATAAACCGACAGATGTACCATCATTTTTTGGGCTATCGTCTGTTTGAAAGTAACTATCGCCCTCACTCCAAACACTACTATCGTCACTGCTGTCTTCATTTGAAGCGTTAACTTTCACTTTTTCACTAACTGATTGTGCCCATCCGCTTAACTCGCATGGTTTTTCCTCTTCTTTAATCGGCGAAACACAGTTGTTTTGTTCACTTAAATTTGAGTCTTCACCTTCTAATTTTTTACGACGAATTGCCATTATGCCCTCTAATGAATTTGGATCTAATTTTGATTTTTTTCTGGTAAAACTTTTTACAACTACTTTTCTTAATTTTACACTGCCTAATATAGAATTTGATACACCATGAGGATTGAGAGAATTACTTTTTTCGCTTTCTACAATCTTTGTTGACTTACGTTTTTTTAATTTTACATTGCCCAACGTAGACTTTGTTATACCATAGTGTCCAGAATTCAATATTTGGCTAACTTTTTTGGTTAGCACACGTTTCAATTTTTGCCTTGCATCGCCTAGTTTTGAAATTTTCACATTAAGACTATTTGGAGAATTATTTTCTTCCTTTTCTAAAACCTTTGTTCGCGTACGTTTCATAGAAGGTGGCGCAGAAGGCGGCGCAGAAGGCGGCGCAGATGACGAAAACTCTGATTCGAATACCATATTTTCTTGCAACACAGCAGTATTTACTGTACTGTTAACCCCAGAAGAAATATCGCTGTTGTTTATTATTTTATTTTGTTTAAAAGCAAACAAACTTACCGCTAATGCCACAGCCGACATAGCAAATGCCGTAATTGAGGTGAAAATTGCTATACTCGATTTATTTATCATAATATAATCTCCTAATTTCGACTTCTCTTTTGAATTTTTTCTGTTTCAGTAAATTAATACAATGCAAAATAATAATTATTATAATAAATTAGTTTTCTGTTTTTTTCAACAAGACTATGTGGGGTTTGCGGCGGAATTCTATTTGAACTACCGACCTTTTGTGGTGTGGAATACGTTTTTGTAGAATATGCATCACTAATACTAGAGCCTGCGCCATGCGGAGTTTTTGGTAAAATTCTAACTGTACCATCGCCTTTTTTTGGTGTAGAGGGTTCATTAGTAGACACATTATTTTCAATTTCTTTTTTAGTACTTCCCCATTTGCCCGAATCGAGTACTTGATCTAACTCGTCTGGCTTAACCGGCTTATCTGGCTTAACTAGCTTAACTGGTGTAATGTTTATATCCGTATGTATGCCAGTGCTTTTTTTACCGGATGGAATATCTGACTTTGAACTCTTGCTTTTTACAATAATATACACGCATGTTGATGCAAAAATAACAAATACTATTCCTACAACTGCTAAAATATACTTTTTCGCTAAATCAATCATTTGTTTTTTATAACCCCCTTTTTCTACTAATCTTTAAAACGCATGCCACTTACAATGCAAGCCAATTATAATATAAGGAAATTATAAAATCAACAATACGAAAAAATGATAAATATGTATAAATAGTATTATAAAATGTGTTTTTTTCAAAAATAATATAAAACAAAAATATAAATCGTTATTTTACAAATTTTTTACACTGTTTTTTTAGGTTAATGCATACAAAATTATTGCGCATTCTATTTTTTTCTTCTGCATACGACAAGCAACATCAAACGGTTTCATTATATCGCCAAGATGTGTATAATTTTTTGCGGCACACCCACCGCTACAATAAAATCTTGCCCAGCAATTTCGACATTTTTTCTTGTGGTAAATACTTGTTTTTAAAAATTTGTTTTTCACATTTTCATCAAACGTTCCTTCGTTAATGTTACCCATTTTAAAGCTTTTTTCCCCAACCAGCTGATGGCAGGAATATATGTCTCCGTTTGGCACAACCGCTATGTAATCATTTCCACACCCGCAACCTTTAAGCCTTTTTACGACACACGGGCCTTTTTCTATGTCTACATTAAAATTAAAAAAGTTAATTTTAGAGCCTTGTTTTTTCATTTCGATTAACTTTTTTAAAAGGATTTCATGCTCTTTTAAAACTAATTCCAAATCTTTTTCGGTTAATGTAGAATCGAATTTTTCGTCGCACATAACGGGCTCCATCGAAATCTCGTTAAACCCTAAATTATAAATATGCATAACATCTTTTGAAAAATTTAAATTTTCTTTTGTATACGTTCCGCGAACATAGTAACTTTTATCTCCGCGCGAATCAACAAGCTTTTTAAACTTTGGCACTACAGCTTCATATGTTCCGATTCCGCTCCTTGTTACACGGAATTTATCGTTAATTTCTTTTCTGCCGTCCAGCGAAAGCACCACGTCGTACATTTCTTCGTTTATAAATTTAATTTTTTCATCATCCAGCAAAAGGCCGTTTGTGGTGATTGTAAATCTAAATCTTTTATTATAAATTTTTTCCAATTTTCGGGCATATTTAACCGTTTCCACAACCACAGGCCAATTCAAAAGAGGCTCCCCACCAAAAAAATCCATTTCCAAATTTTTTATATTTCCTGAATTTTTAATTATAAAATCCACAGCTCTTTTTGCAGTTTCAAGCGGCATAAGCTCTTTGCCGCAACCAAAATCACCTTTACTTGCAAAACAATATTTGCACGCCATATTGCAATCATGCGCAACATTTAAACAAACAGCTTTTACAGGTGAACTAAGTTTTTCCGGGGTTGCCAAATCTTTGTAAATATCCGGTGAAAATAGCTTTCCTTTATTTTTTAGTTCCAAAATTTCGCCGTATGTTTCTTTTATTTTTTCTTTTGAATATTTATTTTCCAGCTTTTTTATAACGTAGTTTTCGGTGTAGTCAAAAAAATTGCCGTCCAAATGCTCCAGCATATCATAAAAAATATCGTCCACCATATGTATGGCTCCGCTGTTTGTATCCACTACAAAATTATAATTTTCAAACTTAAATTTATGTATCATCTTTGACCTCTTTAGTTACTTTTCTTACTTTATTTAAACAAAATTAAATCTTTTGACCTAAGCCAAAAGACCTATTTTTTTATTATTATATTTTCCTATCTTTCGCATTTTTGGTTGCTTACCGTGTTGTCTACCTTAGAAGCTGTTTGGCATGAAGCTTGGCATTCTCCGCAACCGCCACCTACTGCGCTCTTTTTTAAATCAGACTTATTAATTGTTTTAACGTGTTTCATTAAAAAACCTCCTTGCATATTTATTTACTTTTACATAATAACACAAAATAATATTTTTTTAAATACCCAAAAGTAATATATGTTTATTTTTAAGTATATATTTTACTTAAAAGGTTTATATTAAAAAAATTAAAATGTTAAATATTTAAGGAGCGGATAAAATGGGCTGGCACACTCTTTGCACCGAAAAAGTTCTGGAAAAGTTAAACACAAACCCAAAAAAAGGTCTGAACGACGACGAAATCAAAAAAAGGCAATTAATCTTCGGCAAAAACGCTCTCCCGGAAGAAAAACGAAAAAGCTTTGGGGCAAAATTACTTTCACAATTTTCGGATTTCATGGTAATAATCTTAATATCTGCCGCCGGTGTTTCATTTGTTACATCGTTTTTAAGCGGAAAATCAGACTACATAGATACAATTATAATACTTTCCATAGTTATAATAAATTCAGCCATCGGCATACTGCAAGAAACAAAAGCCGAAAAAGAGATTGACTCTTTAAAACATTTGTCCACTTCACTGGCAAAAGTAATAAGAAATTCAGAAGTTAAAAAAATTTCCACCCAAGAAGTCGTTCCCGGGGATATACTTAGCCTTTCCACAGGCGACATAGTCTGTGCAGATGCGAGAATAATCAAATCTTCTAATCTGGCGGTGGAAGAATCTGCAATAACAGGAGAATCTTTTGCCACAGAAAAAGACGAAACAAAAATTTGCAATTCAAACACCCCACTTGCCGACAGAAAAAACATGCTTTACACAGGAAGCATAATAGACCGAGGTAACGCACTGGCCGTAGCCGTTGAAACAGGTTTAAAAACCGAAACGGGTAAAGTGCAAGCATTTGTAAACAGCGAAAAAGCAAACCAAACACCACTTCAAATAAAACTATCCCACACCGGAAAAATCATAGGCATAATAATAATGATTATAAGCATAATTGTTTTTTTCTTGGGCGCAATGCAAAAGGTTAATTTGATGGAAATGTTTATGATATCCATAAGTTTAGCCGTGGCAGCCATTCCGGAGGGGTTGCCCGCCATCGTTACAATAGTTCTGGCAAACGGCGTAAGGAAAATGGCAAAAAACAACACTATCGTAAGAAAATTACCCGCTGTGGAAACACTTGGGCATGCAACGGTTATATGCTCCGACAAAACAGGCACTCTCACTATGAACAAAATGCTGGTAACGGAAATTCACAGCGTTTCTAACAAAGAAAATTTAAACAGCTTTTTTGCAAAACAAATATTAAAGCTTGGCGTACTTTGCAACAACTCCTTCCCCACCCGAAATCACGGGGAAATTTCTGCTCAAGGGGGACCCACGGAAAACGCACTTTTAATAGCCGGGGAGAAGTCGGGGAACCACCAAAAAAACTTAGAAATCGAATTCCCCAGAATAAATGAAATACCTTTTGACTCCAAAAGAAAAATGATGACAACTATTCATAAAACGCCCGAAGGCGATATTAAAATCATCTCCAAAGGCGCACCTGATGTAATTTTAAAAAAATGCTCTTACTACGAAGAAAAAGGAAAAATTAAACCCCTAACCGAAAAAGCAATAAAAAAAATAAACTCTCAAATTAACGATATGGCTTCTAAATCTCTGCGGACTTTGGCGGTTGCTTTTAAAAACGAAAAAAACATTCCCAAAAATACAGAAGCAGAAAAGAATTTAATTTTTTGCGGAATAATCGGAATAATGGATCCACCCCGCCCGGAAGCCAAATATGCGGTAAGCACTTGCAAAAGTGCCGGCATACGCACAATTATGATAACCGGAGACCATAAAAACACAGCCCGAGCCATCGCCACGCAACTTGGAATTTCATCGCCGGAATCAAAAGTAATTACAGGAACAGAAATTAACGAAATGAGCGACGAAAAATTAAAAAAAGAAGTGAAAAATTGCCGTGTGTTTGCAAGAATATCACCCGAACACAAAGTGAGAATAATAAAAGCACTGCAAGCAAACGGCGAAATAGTTGCCATGACGGGCGACGGTATAAACGATGCACCGGCACTAAAAGCCGCAGACATAGGCTGCGCAATGGGGAAATCCGGCACAGATGCAGCAAAATCCGCCTCTGATATAATACTTGCGGACGATAATTTTACGTCTGTGGTGGAAACAATCAGGCAAGGCAGGGGAATGTACGACAACATCAAAAAAACCATACATTTTTTGCTTTCCACAAACATTGGAGAAGCGGCAGTTGTTCTTTTGGGTTTTTTGCTCAGACTCCCCACTCCACTGCTTGCAATACATTTGCTCTGGATCAACCTGGTAACAGACGCCTTTCCAGCTCTTGCTTTAGGAATGGACCCAATTGACAAAAATATAATGAAACGTTCTCCAACCGACCCCAAAAAAAGCCTATTTTCAAACGGGCTGGGATATAACATTATAATTGAAGGTTGCTTTATTGCGTCTGTGGGGCTTCTGGCTTTTAGCATAGGAAGAACTTTTTTTGACGTCGACCCCTTTAACCCCATTATCGGCAGAACTATGTCTTTTGTAACCCTTGGGCTTAGCCAACTTATTCAAACATTTAACGTCCGGAGCAGGAAATCTTTATTTTTAACGGGTTTTTTTAGCAATTTCAAATTAGTATGTTCAGTAATACTTTGCATGTTCCTGCAAATAATCGTAATTACCTTGCCGATATTTACAACATTTTTTAAAGTTTCTTCTTTATCCAATTTTCAGTGGCTGATAGTCTGGGCTTTGGCGGTTTTCCCGATGATTATTTCAGAAATAGAAAAATATTTTTTAAAAAAGTATTGATTTTTTGCTAATTTTATGTTATTATAATAAATAAGTATTGTTATAGTGCATAAATAATTAATTAAAAAGGAGTTTTTAAAATGACAGAACTTAAAAAAATTGAACTCACAGAAGAAGCTTTAGACCAAGTTGTGGGAGGAATAAGCGGCAAACAAGTAATATCCGCTTTATTAATAATTGGAATCACATGCATAGCGATCGCAACAGGTATAAACTGTTACTCTAATAATAAAGGAGAAAAATCAACCTCACATAAAATTAATAATAAATATAACACAAATGTCATTTACCAAGACAACGATGGCGTAGGTCATTCCAGACCACACCATTCAGGTGACGTTATTTACCAAGATAATAATGGTGTAGGTCATTTTAGCCCAAGTAATGGAAAACAATCTACAACAAGTAGCTCAGATAATGGCAACTGCCATAACAACAACAAAGTAGATCATTCAGGCTCAAACATTAAAACAGAATCCTCAAGTGAAAGCAAGTCGGGATTTGTTGGTTTTTTTGACGATAAATAAATTACAGTTTAAATTAATAATTAAAAATTTTTAAAAAGTGTTGACATTTTAATAAATTTATGTTATTATAAAAATGTGATTAAGTTATAATCACAAAAAAATTAATTAAAAAGGAGTTTTTAAAATGACAGAACTTAAAAAAATCGAACTCACAGAAGAAGCTTTAGACCAAGTCTCTGGCGGGAAAATCAACTTCGGGAAAAACACTTTCAAAAAAATAGCAATAGTCGGCGCCGCAATAATGTTATTAGCAATTGGCGGAGGCGGAGGATATGTACTTTGTAAACATAAGAAAGACAAAAAATCCACCTCCGAAAACAATCAAGGAACAGAACCCCAAGATTTAAGCAACAAAACCGATTCACAAACAACCCATTCTTCAAACGACGATGCCACTGACTACGGCTATGGTGATTATTTTTAACATTAAGCTAAAAAATAGCTTTCATAATTCTAAATATATCTCTCTTTGCATATGTATTTATGCAAGGGGGATTTTTTTATGAAAGTTTTTATTTTAAACAGAAAAAAATTGATGGTTATTGTGGGTTGTGTGATTTCTGCCGTGCTTTTTGGAGTTTCTTCTCTCCTTGGCGGCAATATTTTTTCGGCCGAAGAGCGAAAATTGCCCATATACTGCGTGGATAAAAAAGAAAAAGTGGTAAGCATATCTTTTGACGCTGCTTGGGGGAACGAACAAACTCAAACTCTGCTTGATATTTTGGCAGAAAAAGGCGTTAAAAGCACATTTTTTTTAGTGGGATTTTGGGCAGAAAAATATCCGGAATCAGTGAAAGCTATCGCAAGCGCCGGGCACGACGTAGGAAATCACTCTGACACTCACCCGCACCTTCCAAAAATGGAAAAAGAAAAAATTAAAGCGCAAATTGAAGACTGCAACAAAAAAATAGAATCTGCCGGAGCGCCAAGGCCGATTTTATTCAGGCCGCCTTATGGAGATTACAACAACTGCGTTGTGGAAAGCACAAATGAACTGAGTATGCACTGCATTCAGTGGGACGTTGACAGCTTAGACTGGAAAAATCCGTCCGCCGATGACATGGTTAAACGCATTAAAAGCAAAATTAAACCCGGATCTATAATACTAATGCACAACGGAGCAAAAAACACTCCCGAAGCTTTGCCAAAAATTATAGACATGATTAAATCCGAAGGCTACGAAATTGTGCCGATATCACAAATCATTTACAAAGAAAACTACAAAATAAACTCTCAGGGAAAGCAATTCCCTCAAAATTAAATAAATATTGTAATAAATAAAAAACTTTTAGAATACAAATTAATACTACTTAAAACAAGGAGAGGTATAAAATGAATTATGACGTAAACAAACAAAAAATTTCTGTGCGGTCGCTTAGTTTTGAGGGTTGCCAAGAGGTTCCGGTTGATTTGGATTTTTCACTTCCGGACTACTGCCCCGACATTCAAAAAATTTTAAGCTGCAAAATTTCTCCGAATATATCCTCTAAAAACATATCGGGAGACAGGCTGAATATAGAGGGCACCACGGGAATTAAAATTATTTACACAGACCCCGAAAAAACAAAACTTAGATGCTACGAAAATTCCGCCCCGTTTTCATGCTCCATTGACATTAAAAGTACCACAGAAAATGCCGTAGCTTTAACCTTTACAAAACCGGAATATATAAATTGCAGGGCTGTAAACCCCAGAAAAGTTGATATTCACGGAGCTTTTTCGGTATGCACAAAAATTTACGTTAAAGAGCCTGCGGAAATCACAGAATCTGTAAGCGGAAAAGACTTAGAGCAAAAAATCAGGTCTGTTGATTTTAGCGATTTGGTATGCCTCAGTCAGCAGCAATTTTCCATAAACGAAACTTTGGAATTCGGCGAAAATGAATCTTCACCTGAAGTTTTGATTCATTCCGGCGCAGTAGCCGCCATAAACGACTACAAAGTTATGCCGAATAAAATTGTAATAAAAGGAAATTTAAATTTAAAGCTGCTTTATATAAGCGATCCCACCGAAGGAACCACCAAAAACATTGACTACAATATTCCGATAAGCCAAATCATAGACGTACCCGGAGCAAATGAAAATTCAAAGTATATTATAAACGCAAAAGTAATAAGCCATGTGGAACAAATTGAAAGAACGGACGGCCAAAAACCAAATATGATTTCCACAGAAACAAAAATTTCCGCCACGGTTATGGCTTATGACGATAAAAAACTAAAAATTGCAGAAGATTTATACTCAACCGATTTTGACATTGAAACCGAAAACAAAGTTGTAAACCTAAATAGTTTAAGCGAAATTATAAAAGAAGATTTTTCTCACAAAGACTCCGTTAAATTATCCGGCACAAGCATTTCTAAAATAATTGACATTTGG
>JAFRJS010000002.1 GCA_017432165.1 Clostridia bacterium
AAATCCTTGTGTCGGTGGTTCGATTCCACCCGGAGGCACCATAAAAAATGCGGATGTAGCTCATCTGGTAGAGCGCCACCTTGCCAAGGTGGAGGTAGCGGGTTCGAGCCCCGTCATCCGCTCCAATTTTTTATGGCGCTATAGCCAAGTGGTAAGGCCGAGGTCTGCAAAACCTCTATCCCCAGTTCGAATCTGGGTGGCGCCTCCAAAATATTAATATAATTTTATAGTTTTGCCGTGCCATTATGTTTTTATAATAGCAAGGCAAATTTGATTATTAAGTATTTGTAAGTGGGGTGGAATGTTTTATGACTCTTTTAAATATCGGTTTTGGAAATTTAGTGGCATTAGAGCGCATTTTGTCTATTCTTAATCCCGATTCTTCTCCCGTAAAACGTATTGTGCATACCTCAAAGGAAAACGGGAATTTAATCGATGCAACTTGCGGAAGAAAAACTCAATCAGTTATTATAATGGATAGTGGCCATGTTGTAACTTCTTCGCTTAGTGCGGAGGTTTTGGCGGGTAAAATTGGTAAAGATACCAATTCGTAAAATTATTTATAAGGAGAAATTCTGTGAATAAATTAAAAAAAGGTTGTTTAATAGTTTTTTCAGGTCCTTCCGGAGCCGGAAAAGACACGATTTTAAATAAAATAATGGGCGAAAAAGAAAATTTAAAACTTTCTGTTTCGCACACAACAAGACCTCCCAGAGAAGGGGAAATAAACGGAAAGAGTTATTATTTCGTTTCCCGGCAAGAGTTTATAAAAATGGCCGAAAACGGCGAAATGCTGGAATACGCTACGTACTGCGGGAATTACTACGGTACTTCTGCGGTAAAAGTTCAAGATGAGCTGGAAAAAGGCAATGATGTTATACTGGAAATAGAAGTTCAAGGCGCCGAGCAGGTTATGAAAAAAGTTCCGGAAGCGCTTAGTATTTTTATTTTGCCGCCGTCTTTATCTGAGCTGAAAAAAAGACTAAAAAACCGCGGGGCAGACAGCGACGAAGTGATTAACCGCAGAGTTAAAGAAGCTGAAAAAGAGATAGCCTTGGCGCATAATTACGATTATGTTATAATTAATGATGATATAGAAAAAAGTGCTAAAAAAGTGCTTAAAATTATTGAATTGCAAGAAATGAAATCACAAAATATGAAACATATAATTGATGAGGTGCTAAGCAGTGAAAAAAATATCGGTTGATGAAATGCTAAATGGGAAAGAAAACAAATACCCCCTGGCAGTGGCAGTTGCCAAAAGAGCAAGAGAAATTACGGATAATATTATCCTTGAGGGTAAAGTTGTGGAAGAAAAAGCCGTAAATATGGCAATCGAAGATTTTAAAAATCACAAATACTCTGTGATTGAGCCGGATTAAAGTCCGGAACTTACGCAAAAAGATATTAAAAATTGGCTTTCTGTTTTAAAAGTTTGCAAATAATTAAAAGTAAGGATGAATGTCAATTTGGTAGTCGGTGTTGCTGTAGAAAAAGTGTCTTACCCGGCAGATATACTCTACAAATATCAAGTCCCTAAGGAGTTTGAAAGTTATATCATCGTAGGTAAGCGTGTAATTGTGCCTTTTGGGCGGGGTAATTCTGTGCGACAAGGCATAATTTTAGAAGTTAATAATACTGCTAAAGAAAATCTAAAGCCGATAAATATGGTTTTGGATATTGTTTCTCCTATTTCGTGGGAAATGATTGGAATTATAAAATGGGTTAAAGAAAAATATTTTTGTACATACTTTGAAGCGGCAAAACTCGTTATACCTTCCGGAATTAACGGAAATATCAGTAAAATAAAATATAAAGTTTTAAAGCCGTTTTCCGAGTGTGAGAAATTTCTTGATGGCGACGAAAAAAAATTAATGGCGAAAATTGATGGTTTGGGCGAAAAGCACATTACTTTAAAAGAAATTAGGGGTTTAAAAGTCCCTAATTATAGCGGATTGCTGATTTCTCTTATTTCAAAAAAAATAATAGAAGAAAAATTTGACGCATTTAAAACAGTGGGAGAAAGAAATCTAAATATTTTTAATATTTCAAAAGAAATTGACTGCAAAAATTTAAATCTTCGGGGAAACCAAAAAAAAATATTAGAATATTTAAAAGGCCATAAAGATGCCACAGCTAAAGAAATATGTTATTTTACCGGAGCAAGTGTTTCCGGAATAAATACTTTGGTAGGAAAAAATATTATAACCAAAAGTGTGTGTAAAAAATATATAAGCCCTAGGGAAAATGATGCAGAAAGTGCTAAAGCACCATTGAAAAAAGTTTTAAACGAGGAACAAAAAAATGTTTTTGAGGGGCTTTTAAAGTCTTATAAAGATAATAAATTTAAGATTTCACTGCTTTACGGCGTTACGGGCAGCGGAAAAACGGAAGTTATTTTAAATTTAATGGATTATGTGGTAAAAATGGGCAAAAGCGTGATATATATGCTCCCTGAAATTTTGCTTACCGGCCAATTTGTGGATATGTTCAGGGCAAGGTATGCGGATAAAGTTGCGGTTATACACAGCGGCATTTCAGAGTGGGAAAGATTTGACGCATGGAAAAAAATATCAAGCGGGGAAGTAAAAGTCGTTTTGGGTACAAGGAGTGCTGTTTTTGCGCCGGTTAAAAATTTAGGATTGATAGTCGTTGATGAAGAACACGAATTTACGTATAAATCGGAAAGTAGTCCTCGTTTTAATGCAAAAGAAGTGGCAAAGTATCGTTGTAAAATAAACGGCGGCATGGTGCTGTTTTCTTCTGCCACGCCGTCTTTTGAAACATACTGCAAAGCCAAAAACGGTATTTATGACCTTTATACACTAAAAAATCGTTATGGCGCTTGCAATCTTCCCGATGTTGAAATAATAGATATGAACAAAGAATTTAAAAGCCTTGAAGTTAACCAGATTAGCGGTAAGCTTTTAAAAAGTTTAAAAAATAACCTTGAAAAAGGCAACCAAAGCATAATATTTATAAACCGCAGAGGATATAATACGTTTGTCAAGTGCATGGAATGCGGTGAGGTTTTGATGTGCCCAAATTGCAGTGTTTCGCTTAATTATCACAAAGCAAACGGCAGACTTATGTGCCACTACTGTGGTTTTTCCAAAAAAATAACCGAAAAATGCTCATCTTGTGGCGGTAAAATTTGTTATAGCGGTTTGGGAACGCAAAAAATAGAAGACGTTCTAACAAAAACATTCCCAAAAGCAAGAATTCTTCGCATGGATTCAGATTCTAAAGCTTATAATTTGGCAGGTTTTAAAAAATTTGCGGAGGGTAAATATGATATTTTAATTGGTACTCAGATGATTTCAAAAGGGTTTAATTTTCCGGGTGTTACATTGGTTGGGGTAATTTCTGCCGACAGTTTGCTTTATGGCAGTGATTTTCGGAGTTTTGAAAGGGCTTTTTCACTTTTTACTCAGGTAATAGGTCGTGCCGGACGTAAAAAATTACCGGGAAAAGCTATTATTCAAAGCTTTTCACCAGAAAACGAGGTTTTAAAATTTGCTTCGGCTCAGGACTACGACAGTTTTTTTGAAAGTGAAATAAAAATGCGCAAATTAATGCTATATCCACCGTACAGTGATATATGTGTTGTCGGTTTTTCGGATAAAAAAGAAGAAAATGTAATTTCTGCTAGCCGAGAGTTTTTTAAAATTTTAAAAAATGTGGCTTCAAAAAATTATATCGGTTTGCCGATTCGTATTTTGCCTCCGGGAAGTGAAATTATTAAAAAAGTTTCTTCTAAATTTAGATATAAAATAATAATAAAATGCAAAAATACAGATAAGTTTAGAAAAATGATTGCAGAGGCATATAAAGAATTTTCTAATATTAGTCGTTTTAAAAATGTAAGCGTTTTTGTGGATATTAATCCCGAGAGAATTTTATAAATTCAGCAAGTAGTAAAGAGGCTTTTTTAGATGAATTTTTAACGAACTTTTCAAAATTCGGCAGGGAATTTTCATCTGCGTTGTCGGATATAGACCTAATAATTCCAAAATCTGTTTTATTTAAGTAGCAAACATGCCCAATGCTGCCGGCTTCCATTTCGCAGGCTTTTCCGCCAAATTCGTTTTTCAGTTCGTATAATTTTTTCTTTGAATTTATAAATTGATCTCCAGTTAATACGGTGCCGACGTGTAAATTTACGTCGGTAATTTTTTGTGAGCAAACTAAAAGTTTATCTGTAATCCATTTTGAGCAGGGTATTTTTATTAAATTAAGGTCGCTTATTTCGCCTCTTTTTCTCCCCGGGAAAGGGCTTGCATCAAAATCGTGCTGAACCACAAAATCTGCAATGACTATGTCACCAATAGATATATTTTTATCAATTCCTCCGGCAACACCTACATTTAAAATTAAATCAGGGTGGTATTTTAAAATAAGCGCTTGAGTACATGCCGCACTGCTTACTTTTCCAACCCCGCAAAGTACTATGCAGCAATTTACCCCAAAAATTGTTCCCGTAATGAATTTGAAAGGGTAATGATTTTCTGTTTTTATATTTTCGGTAAAGATTAAAATTTCTTCCAATTCTTCTTTTAATGCGCAGATTATTCCAATCATATTAAATTCCTCTTTGATGTATTATTCTTTCAAAAAAACCAATAATAAATTGTGAGTATAAATTTATTATAATTCATTTTTTAAAATTTTGGAATATTTTAGTGTAGAAAGGAGTGTAAAGGGTGGAATATTTAAAAGCATTTGCTGTGGGTGGATTTATTTGCCTTTTGGCGCAGATTTTGATTGATAAAACGAGCATAACTCCTGCCAGAATACTTGTAATTTTGGTGGTTTCAGGTGTTGCTCTTACGGCAATTGGGGTTTATGAACCGATTGTGGAGTTTGCCGGCGCGGGAGCGACAGTTCCTCTTTGTGGATTTGGATATTTAATGGCCAAAGGAGTAGTGGAAAGCATAAAAAATCAAGGTGTTTTGGGGATTATTACAGGTGGCTTAACGGCCGGAGCTGCGGGAATTTCTGCTGCGGTGTTTTGCGGATATTTGGCTGCGCTTTGTAGTAAACGTTCTAAAGATAAAAACTAATTTTTAAAATAAGGTTTATAAAAGTGGTTCACTGTTTATTTTTCGGTGAGCCATTTTATTTTTGTAAGCTTTTAATTGTTTTTAGACTTAATTAGTATTATAATTAAATTATAAAAATTTATATCTAAAAGAAGGCTGTCAAAAATGAAAATAAACAAAAAATTGCGCGCTTTAGCGTTTTTAATGTCTTTTTTATTTGTAGTTTTAAGTTTTTTATTAACTGCTTACGCTAAAGATATTGGTAATGAATTGCAAATTTCAAAAGGATGGTTTGGGTGTGAAGGCAAGTGGATATATCAAAAAAATAACGACAATGAAAACACCATTACACTTGTAAAATGCAATACTACCGGTAGCACAAAATTAACATCTAAGATCGATTCCTATGATGTTACAAGAATAGGTGATAATTTTTCTGCTATACACGTAGATAGCTATGTTCTGGCTGTAGCTACATTTATGGGGATGTGTTTTTTATGTTTAACGATAATTGGAATTCCATTTGTTGTAATAGTGGTGATAACTCATAAACCTGATTCTAATCAATCTCTATTGGAAAAATGGGGATGCTCTTATGATACATATTCTAACATAACCAAAGTAGATCTTCCGAAATGTATTTCGGTGGGGGTGAATGCGTTTAAACTAAATGTTAATTTATCAACAGTTAGTTTGCCAAAATGTACCAAAATTGGGGATGGTGCTTTTCTGAGGTGCGAATCATTAGAAAAGGTGGATATACCGGAGTGCCAAGAAATTGGGCATAGTGCTTTTGACTATTGCCGTAAACTAAAATCTTTAAATTTACCTAATTGTAGAAGAATAGGTACATGTGCGTTCTCAGATTGCAAAAGTTTGGAATCTATAACAGCAGATAAATGTGAAAAAATATCCTCCTGCGCATTTAATAGCTGTGTAAAACTAAAAACTGTATATTTCCCAAATTGTAAAATGGTAGATGCTCGTGCTTTTTCCGGATGCGATTCTTTGCGTAAAATAGTTGTGTCAAAAGGCTGCTATTTTTATAGCAATTCAATGCCGATTGGCAATTTGTTTTTCCGTATAGAAGAAATCTAAAAAGTTTAAAAATTGTTTTTATCCGATGCGAAATGTATATGCAACTTCTTTTAAATTTTTACCGCCGATATTTATGTAATTAAATTTGTCAGAAAGCTTGAATTTTTGACTTTCGTAAAATCGCCTTGCTCTAACATTTTCTTCTAAAACCCACAAGAAAACGTCTTTATACCCAAGCTCAGTTAATTCGTTTAAAGTAGCTTTAAATAATTTTTTTCCGTAGCTTTTTCCCACATATTCAGGAAGTAAATATATAGAAACAATTTCTCCGAAATTTTTAAACTCTTTGCTTCTGGAACGGCAATAACTTGATGTACCGATAAATTTACCATCTTTTATAAGCACAAGGTTATTCATGTTTTTATTTTCTAAATGCGGAATCCAACTGCCTGCGGGAATATTATCAAGATAATCTTTTGGAATTATTTCGGCATAAGCAAATTTCCAAGAATCTTCGTAAATTTTGCTTATTTCTTTTTTGTCGTCCGATTCTTTAATATGCCTGATTTCCATTTTTATTTTACTCCTTAAATTAATCTAAAATAAAAAAGTCGATTATTTAATAATCGACTGATTTTGACAATGGTACGGGTGACAGGACTTGAACCTGCACAGCTTGCACTACTAGGACCTAAACCTAGCGCGTCTACCAATTCCGCCACACCCGCATGGCAATTATTATACACTAATGTACGAGAAAAATCAACTTTGTTATTTTAAACATGCTAAAAAATTATAAAATATTGAAATTTAATAAGGAGGGTTATTAAGTTAAAATCGGTTTTATGTTTTTTGCGTTGTAAAAATTGTAAAATTATGATATTATATTAATTATGAGTGGATTTTTATAATTATCTTAAGGGGATGATGAAACTGATTAGATATTATAAAGCTGTTGACGGAAAAATAACTGAGTTAGATAAATATGAAAAGGATTGTTGGATTAGTTGTATAGCGCCTAACGATCAAGAAAAAAGTTATCTTTTGTCTACTTTTAAAATAGAATCGGAAGTGCTCAGGGCCTCTTTGGACGAAGAAGAGTCATCCCGTATAGATAAAGAAGAAAATAACACTCTTATTATAATTGATAACCCTGTTGTTAATAAATCGGGGAAAAACCTTACGTATTACACTATCCCGCTTAGTATAATTATTACCGAAGAGAATATTATTACAATATCTCTTAAAGAAACCCCGATTATAGAAGAATTTGAAAAGGGTTTAATAAAAAATACTGACCCGAAGTACAAAAACCGTTTTGCGCTTCAAATGATTTTAAGAGTGGCAAGTAAATACTTAAAGTATTTGAACCAAATTAATAAAATTACCGAACGTGTTGAAGAAGAGCTTAAAAAAAGCATGAAAAACAAAGAGCTTATTCAGTTTTTGGAAATAGAAAAATCTTTGGTTTACTTTTCTGCAGCACTTAAATCTACGGGGATTATGCTTGGAAGAATTACGAGGGGTAGATATCTTAGATTAGATACAGATGACACAGAGCTCCTTGAAGACGTTATGATAGAAATTAAGCAAGCAACTGAAATGTCCGAAACATATTTGAATATTTTAACCGGAACGATGGACATGCTTTCAACGCTTATTTCAAATAAATTAAACGATGTTATGAAAGTTTTGGCATCTGTAACGTTTATTTCTTCTATGCCAACAATAATTTCTGGAATATATGGCATGAATAACCCCGGGATTCCAACGATGGAATATGCGTGGTTCCCATTTGTATTAATGGCAGTGTCGATGATTATAACATGGGCAATACTTAAAAGAAAAAATATGATTTAAATAATTTAAAACAGCTACATTTAAGTAGCTGTTTTCTTTTTAATTTTATTTGTGACGTAACAGTTCATTTAAATCAATAGTTTTTTTAATTTCTTTATCAAGAAAATCTACAATTCTGCTTAAATAAGCTCTGTATGATTTTTTGTATTGCTCTAGATTTTTGTCATTTAATTTAAGTTTTTGATCAAGTTGAAGATTTTCAAGCTCTTTTTTTGCGTTTTCCACAGGTTTTTTTAAGTTTTGGATTATTCTTTCTATTTTTTCTTTTTTAATTTTGCCCCAGTCTTTAATAAATATGTCATTATTTTTATAAGGTATATCACTTTGGATTCCATGTTTGTTGATATATTTGGTAAAAGTTTTGTAGGCAGAATCATACTTGTTTTTTTGCTTTTTAAATTCTTTTTGTATTGCCAAAAGTTCTTCCATAAGATTTTTATTGTAACCTATTATTTCCTTGTATAAATCATTTAATTTAACTATATATTTTTTTTGCATTTTGATATTGTTTTTTAGTGTTAATGCAATTTCAAGTGCTTGAGTTGTGCTGCTTTTACCCATCATATACTTTGTGTAATCTTCTTTTATCTTGTTACAGGCTTCTTTTATGTTTTTATAGCGATTATAGAAGTTTTTTTCTTTCTTTTTTTCGTGCTGATTAAAAAAGCTATTTTCTGTTGTTAATAAATTTATTAACGATAATAAATTTACGAAATAAGTGTATTCAATAATTATATTAGTTATGGTATTGTTTATTTGTGCGTTTTGTTCTTGATATTTATTATTTAGTGACTGCTCCAGTTTTGTGAATTTTTTATTTTTTATATTTATTTCATAGCTTTCTTTATATCTGTCTTTTTCAAATAAAGGGGTAATGTCGTTGGCGTCGGTCTTGTCAGTTATATTAATTTTTTTATCTAGGCTTTTTTTATTTAAAATTTTATATTCGATTTTTTTCATTTGCAGAATTTTAAAATCTACTTTTATTTCTTCGGTGTCACCACTGCTTTTGCTTAAAGCAATGATTTTATCAATGCCTTCTATAGTGTTTTCCGTTATTTCTCCTATAGCTTTAATATAATCTTCCCAAAGCATAGAAACGTTTTTGTCGCAACTTTTTTTCATAAAATCAAATGTATTTTTAAGAGTTTTTATTTTTTCTTTCAAACCCTCCGGAAAAGAAGTGTTTTTTGAATCCATTGCTATTTCATAATCCTTTTTAAGTTTCTCACTTTTCCAGCCGTAAGATTCAATTCTTTTATCTTCGCATATTTTTTTAATTTTTTCCAGCCGTTTTTTAAGATCTATTTTTACATTAATTAGATCTTTTGGATTTATTTTTTCAGAATTTAGAGTTTTTTCAATTTTATATTTAACAGATCTATATTCTTCTAATTTGCTTATCAAATTCTTGTTAAGGGCTCTTTGATTTGGAATGTCTATATACCTTAACCAATCGTCAGAGAGCTTATAAGAGATGTCATTATATTCTTTTAAAAAGTCCGTAATATCTTTTGCAGTTTTAAATCCTAAATAATTAGGAATAGAAGGAGAAACAGCCTTACGATCTGATGGTGCAGTACAAGTAACTATATAAGGACATAGCAACATACGGCTGTCTAATAATATATTATTTGAAAGATTTAAGAAATAGTTTGCACCTTGTAATGAGATGTTTCCTATTACTTTTGACCCAAATTTTTTAATTTTTTCTTTAATGTCTTTTTTGCCTTTTGGGTTGTATGGCGGTGATTTTTTGGCTGTTCCGTTTGGATTTGAATACTTGTCTAATATGTCTAATATTTTTTTTAGATTGTTGGCGTCGTCAGATGTTGGGTCATCAATGAGGGGGTTGTTTATTTGATTTTTAATTGTTTTTAAATCAGGTAAAATATTGTTGTCAAGAGTGTTTTTTATTATGTCTTTTAAATGTTCAATGGTATCGTCCCATGTTTCTACCTTTTTGCTTACTTCATCAGGTGTTGTTTTATCATCCGGAGTATAGGTGTTTAAATAATACGCAAATGCTTCTTTGCTGGAAAATCTTTTTATGTTGTTATTATCAATTTTTTTAAGTATTACGTATAAGGCGTTATACATCTTTTTTAAAGAAGAAAGAACTTCGGTTAAATACTTTTGATGATTTTTTGAATTTTTAGATTTTTCTTGTTGATATTTTTTAAAAGATGTTTTTTCGGCAGTATATATTCTTAAATTTTTAATTATAAAATTGTTTACTCTTATCTGCCCTTTAAATGCACTGTTGATTACAGGGTCGATTCCTATTGAGTTTCTATTGTTGTAACGGGTTAATTTATCAATATAGTAATTAGCAATGTCAAAGCTTATGATTTTGGCATCTGTATTGAAATAAGTTGCCATAGAGCTCTTCATAGAGTTCATGCCAATAAGGTTTAAAGCTGCCAAAAGTCTTTCTACATCTGCTTTTGGAAGCACTATTGAACCAAGATTTATAAATCCGCCATGGTGGACACTTGTTATCTTTTCTTTATATTTATCCGGATTTTTATTTAGGTCTTCAGCAAAAGTATCTATTGCATAATCTGTTGCTTGTGTCATGATTGAGCTTGCCTGATTTTTTGCCCACGACACAGCTAGGGTGGGATCCTTTACCAAAATTGCGGCTTGTTCTACAATGTATCTTATCTGTGCCATGGTTCTTTCTGCTCCATCTGCTGCTGCTAATGAAGTTCCGTATAGAAGGTCAAGTAATCCCTCAAGTAAACCCATTATTTTTTTACCTCCACTAATAATTAATCAATGATATGATATCTCTATTAAATGTTTTTGTCAATATATTATACAACTAGTTTTATTAGATTTAATATTTATATTTTATATATAAAAACTCTTTATTCGATTTTTTCGAATAAAGAGTTAATTTTTCCCAAGCATTTGGTTTATTTCTAGGGTGTTATTCTCTTTTATGGCGTTTCTTATTCTTGTGGAGCTTACGGGCGTCTTTTTGTAAAGAACTGGCTTAATTATTTTTACCTCAATTCCAAAATCAGCACAAATACTTTTTAAATCTTCTGCGTCTGCCACTCCACCTTGCCCAAAATGATAATTAAACCCACATACCGCTACTTTGGTGTTTAGTTTTTCGTGTAGAATCTTTTTTACAAACTTTTCCGGTGAGAAATTTTTTATTTTTAAAAAGTTTACACAGTACAGGATTTCTATTCCCAAGTTTTTTAACTTTTCTTCTTTTTCCTCTTTTGTAAAAATGTTATTTTCTTTGCTTTTAGAGATAATCGTTTTTGGATTTTTGCTGAATGTAAAAACCGTGGGGGTTAAATTTTGACTTTTTAGTTTTACGGTTTCCAAAATGACTTTTTTGTGGCCAATATGTATGCCGTCAAAATATCCCAAAGCTACCGCTTTAGGAGTAGAGTCGTTTTCTATGTTGTTATAAATTTTAATGATTTCACCGCCTTTTATATCATTTTTATGTTTTTAAACGTTTATTTATTCTGCCGAGTGCAAACATTTGAGTATTTGCATTTCATTTTTTTCAAGATTTGCTTTTCCAAGCCCTACGAAATTATTATTGCACAGAATTTTGTAAATTTCATCATTGTTAAAAGGGTAAGGGCTTTTTATTCTTTCTAGCATTAATGAGCCGCCGTTTTGAAACCTTTTCGCTTGAGGTTCGCTTATATTTACACTTTGTTTGTCTTTAAATAGGTATTCGGTGGGGAATATGTATCTGTTTTTTATTTCTTCCAATGTAGAGTTAAGAATTGTATCCAGCTCGGCGCTTTGGGATATATCAAAACCATTTGAATGAATTCTTTCAAGATCTGTTAAAACAGCGCCGCACCCTAAAAATTCGCCTATATCACTGCAAAGCGACCGAATGTAAGTCCCTTTAGAGCAAATTATTTTTAGTGTTAGAGTTCCTAATTTTTCATTTAAATCAAGAATTTGGAGAGATTTTATTTCAATTTTTCGTGGTTTTCTTTCCACTTCTATTCCTTTTCTTGCCAGGTCATAAAGTTTTTTCCCGCCTTGTTTGATTGCCGAGAACATAGGGGGGACTTGCAAAATTTTCCCCGTGAATTTTTGGGCGGCATTTTTTATTTTTTCTTTATCTATAAAAAATGGTTTTTTAGATGTTATTTTTCCCGTTATGTCAAGCGTGTCGGTAGTTATTCCAAATTGTATTTTTGCTATGTATCCTTTTTGATTGTCGCAGGAATAAATTTGAAATTTTGCCGTTTTGCCCAAAAGAATAGGCAATACACCTGTGGCCATTGGGTCCAAAGTCCCCATATGACCTATTTTTTTCTGCCCAAGCTTCTTTCTGAGCCTTGCTATAACATCAAAAGATGTGTAATTTTTAGGTTTATTTACTATTATTATCCCGTTCATTTTACCATCCAAATTTTAAAGTGAGTATGTTTTTTATCTTTTCTTTAATCTTAAAAATATCATCAAAACTGGAAAATCCTGCAGCACGGCTGTGTCCGCCACCGCCAAAATTTTCACAAAATTCATTTGCGTTTATTTTAGATGAAGTTCTTACGGAAATTTTGTACTCTCCGCTACTTTTTTCGCGCATTGTTATGCCGATATTCACGTTTTCTATTGATATTGGCAAAGATGCAATTCCGTCAAGCTCGTTTTCGCCGATATTTATGGACTTCATTTCGTCGGTAGTAATATGTGTAATTGCGCATTTGCCATCAAAAGAAAATTCCAGATTTTTATTTAAAATTTTTTCGGTTTCAATTTTCTTTTTTGATTTTTTTATAAATAAATCCTCGTTTATTTTGCTTACGGGGAAATCGCGTTTTAAGAGTTCAGATACTATAAAATGGGATTTTGATGTGGTGTTTGAATATTTAAAGCATCCCGTATCGGTAGAAATTCCAGCGTAAAGGCAAGAGGCTATGTTACCGTCTATTTTTACGCCCATTTCTTTTAAAATATAATATATAATTTCACAGTTTGCTGCAGCTGTATGGTCTGTGTAAGATATATCCGCGTCGATGCTGTTTTTTATGTGATGGTCTATGCAAAGATTTATGCTGTTTTCAAATTTTTTTAGGTTGCTTGGAATAAGAGATTTTTCCGCAATATCTACCGAAATTATAAATTTTGGATTAAAATTTTCTTCTTTAATGTTATTTTTAAGGAAATCAAACTTGCTTGGGCAGTTAACGTCCGTGAGCACTTTGGCGTGTTTACCAAGCTGCTGCAAAGCTTGGCATAGAGCATACGCCGAACCCAGAGTGTCTCCGTCCGGATAAATATGTGTAAGAATATAAAAGAAATCGTTGTTTTTTAAAACATCTGCAATTTTTTTAATAGACTCCATAAATCTGTCCTCTCCGCTTTTTTATTTTGATAAAAGCTCGTCAATTCGTTTAGACATATTAACGCCGTATTCTATGGTATCACTTGGAATGAACGTTAAATTGGGAATGTACCTTAAGCTTAGTCTTTTGCCGATTTCACTTCTAATAAATCCTTTGGCGGAGTTTAAAACGTCCACAGCTGATTTTGCAGAACTGAGTCCGTCCAGTGAACTTACAAATACCCTGTAACTTGATCCGTCATCTGAATTAGCAATTTTTACAATGCTTATAAAACCGCTTTTTAGACGTGGGTCTTTCATTTCTCTGATGATAGCCGTTATTTCTCTTTTAATACTTTCAAAATTATGCTCAGCTCTGTGATTTGACATAAAAATCCCCCTCGGATTAATCTTCTCTGTATTCTTCCATTATAAATGCTTCAAAAATGTCGCCTGTTTTAATATCGTTAAAAGATTTAAGACCTATACCGCATTCAAAGCCTTGTGCCACTTCTTTTGCATCGTCTTTAAATCTTTTAAGAGACGATATTTCATCTTCGCATATAACGATTCCGTCACGCACAACGCGAATTTGTGAATTTCTTGTGATTTTGCCGGATAAAACATAGCACCCCGCAATAGTTCCAACGCTTGAAATTTTGTAAACTTCGCGGCATTCTGCACGTCCAAGTTGTACTTCTCTGATTTTTGGCGCAAGCATACCCTTCATGGCTGCGGTGATTTCTTCAATGCATTCATAAATAACGCGGTATAAACGCATGTCTACGCCGTTTCTGTCGGCAGTTTCGGCGGCGCTTGGTTCAGGCCGCACATTAAACCCTACTATTATGGCGTTAGAAGCGTTTGCAAGCATTACGTCTGATTCATTAATAGCGCCGACTGCACCATGTATCACATGTACTCTTACTTCAGGGTTCGAAATTTTCTCCAGTGATTGTTTTACTGCTTCCACAGAACCTTGAACGTCACCTTTTACGATGATTTTTAGTTCTTTGATGTCGCCTTCTTGCATTTGGTCAAAAAGGTTATCTAAGGTTATCTTTGTCCTGCTGTTAAATTCAGCTTCTTTTAAGTTGTTTCTTCTTTGTTCAACGAGTTGACGTGCGAGTTTTTCGTCAGAAACTGCATTTACGATGTCGCCGCCCGTGGGGACAGTGTCAAGCCCCGTGATAGCTACAGGCACAGAAGGTCCGGCTTGTTTGACTTTTTCGCCTTTGTCGTTTGTCATTGCGCGCACTCTGCCGACGGCAGTACCCGCAACCACAATGTCGCCAATTTTTAATGTTCCGTTTTGTATAAGTATTGTTGCTACTGGCCCTCTGCCTTTGTCTAGTTTTGCTTCTATAACTGTTCCTTTGGCCTTCCTGTTTGGATTTGCTTTTAATTCTTTTATGTCCGCAACCAAAAGCACCATTTCTAAAAGTTCGTCAATTCCGGTTTTCTTTTTTGCCGAAACTTTAATGCATGGTATATCGCCGCCCCATTCTTCAGGGACGAGCCCGTGTTCTGTTAGTTGCTGCATTACTTTTTCGGGATTTGCGCCGTCTTTGTCGATTTTGTTTATTGCTACTATAATGGAAACTTCTGCGGCTTTTGCATGGTTTATAGCTTCAATTGTTTGTGGTTTAATGCCGTCGTCTGCAGCAACCACCAAAATAGCTATATCTGTAATTTGTGCACCTCTTGCGCGCATTGTAGTAAATGCTTCGTGGCCTGGGGTGTCTAAGAATGTAATATTCTTTTTGTCTATGTTTATGCGGTAAGCGCCGATATGCTGGGTTATTCCACCGGCTTCAGTGGAAATAACGTCTGCATGGCGAATGGCGTCAAGAAGCGAAGTTTTTCCGTGATCAACGTGGCCCATAACAACAACCACAGGTGCTCTGGGGACGAGGTCTTTTTCGCTGTCTTCGCTGTCGTCAATTATCATTTCTTCAATTGTAACTGTTTCTTCCTTTTCGATTTTTGCGTGGAATTCCATTGCCACCAAACTTGCCGTGTCAAAGTCTATGGTGTCGTTTATGGAAGCCATTGTGCCCATCATCATAAGCTTTTTAATAACTTCCGCAGCTGTTGCTTTTAGACGCGAAGCAAGTTCACCAACCGTTATTTCGTCCGGGATTGAAACTGTGATTGGTTTTGCTTTTCTTTCTTCGGCAATGCGTTTTAATCTTTCCGCTTCGGTTTCACGTTTGGCATTTTTAAATTTGTTTCTTTGCTGGGATCTTTGAACTATTTTTTGTTTATTGGACGAATTATCGTTTTTAATTTTTTCAGAAGCTATTTGATCGTATTTTTCGTTGTATTTGTCAATATTAATGTTTTCGATTCGTGTGTTAACCACGCGGCTTTGATTTCTTTCATTATTTACGGTGTTGGTTTCTGAGCTGCCGGTTAAGATTATTTTGCTTTCAAATTTTTGTTTCTGAGGTGCCGCGGCTTTTTTGGCAGTCTTTGGTTTTTTCTCTTTTGTTTTTTCAGAAGAAGCGGTAGTTTTTTTCTTTTCTTCTTTTGTCGGTTTTTTGGCAGCTTTTTTTGGCTTTTCAGCGGCCGGTTTCCTTGACGCAAAATATTCGTCAAAACTTTCCACTTGGTTTTTTTGCGTGTAATAGTCAAATATAAAATTCAGTTCGTCTTCCGTTAGTGCGGTCATGTGCTTTTTTTCTTCATTAAGGTAGTCTTTTAAAAGAGCAATAACTTCTTTGCTTGCTATTCCAAGGTCTTTTGCGACTTCGTGGACTCTGTATTTTATCATCATAAAATCCTCATTCCTTTCAATAAAGCGTGTGATTTAGCGCGGGGAAGTATTGTTTATAAGGCTTTTTATTTTATTTGCAAAATTATCATCTTTAACTGCAATTACGCCCGAAAATTTACCCAAAGTGTTTTTTATTTCTTCTTTTGTTATTTTAAGTGGCAGAATTTCTATTTCTGATTTACTGTAATTTTTGATTTTACTGTATGAATTTTCTGAAACATCTTTGGCGGTGAGTATTAATTTAACTCTTTTTTTTAGTATGTATTTTTTGATGTTATCCATTCCAAAGATTAAATTTCCTGATTTGCATGTGATACCCAAAAAGGATAAAAGCGGAGAATTATTCATTTTTAAGCACCGCCTTTTCTAAAGTGCCGTAAACTTCGGGTGGTATACGTGATGAAAACGATTTTTCCAGTTTGTGATTTTTTTTTGCAATTTTAAAGCATTCGCAGTTTTTACATATATATGCACTTCTGCCGTCTTTTTTGTGGTAAGGAGGCAAAACTTCAAATGAAATCTCGCTGTTTGCGCTGCGGGTTTTAACTATTCTTATTAGTTCTTGCTGGGGTTTTCTTTCCATGCAACCAATGCATTTTCTTATTGGAGTACTTTTTTTATTCAATTTAAGTAAGCCCCCTTAAAAATTAAGCTTCCCCGTAAAAACCGCTTTCGGGGTGAATATCTATTTTATAGCCTGTAAGTCTAGCCGCAAGTCGTACGTTTTGGCCTTTGTTTCCAATAGCAAGAGAAAGCTGATTATCCGGCACGGTTACTTTGCATGTGTTGGAGGTTTCTTCTTCGTTAAATTCCACGTTTATTACATGTGCGGGAGCCAAAGCAGCGGCAATATATTTTGCCGGGTCTTCGCTGTATTCCACTAAATCTATTTTTTCGCCGCCAAGTTCTTCTATTATGGCATTAAGGCGTGTTCCGTGTGAACCAATGCAAGACCCTATAGCGTCGACTTTTGGGTTGTTGGAAACAAGTGCGACTTTGCTTCTTGAGCCGGCTTCTCGGGAAACGGATTTAATTTCTATAATGCCTTCTGCAATTTCTGGTATTTCGCTTTCAAAAAGTTTTTTAACAAAGTTTGAGTTAGTGCGGGAAATCATTATTTTTGGGCCTTTTTCCGAGCTTTTTACGTCGGAAACATATACCTTTAAATGGTCTCCTTCTTTAACTTTTTCATTTCCGATTTGTTCATTTTTGGGGAGAGTGGATTCGGCTTTGCCTATCCTAAGGGTAAACGCTCCGGTTTTGCTGTCTATTCTTTCTATTAAAGCGCTTACAATTTGATTTAGTTTGTTTTGAAATTCTTTTGTAATAAGGCTTTTTTCGCCGTCTTTAATTCCTTGCCTTATTATGTTTCTGGCGGTTTGAGCGGCGATTCTGCCGAAGTCTTTTGTGTCAAGTACAATTCCTACTTGTTCTCCAAGTTTTGCCTTCTTGTTTATCTTTTTTGCTTCTGTTAGTGATATTTCTTTTCCCGGAATTTCAACTTTTTTAACCACTGTCTTTAAAAGTTCTACTTTAAATAAGCTTTTTTCTTCGTCTATGCTCACAATTACTTCTTCGTTTCCGTCGTAATTGTTTTTGCATGCGGCAACTATTGCCTTGTTGATTTTTTCCAGCATAAAATCCATAGATATGCCACGTTCTTTTTCTAAAAGTCTAAGTGATTTAAAAATTTCAGCACTCATTTTTTGATTCTCCTTTAATATTTTAAATTTATATGTGATATGTTTTTTCTTTCTAAGGTTAGTATTTCTGTGGTTTCTTCATTTTCTATTGAAATAGAATTTTTGTTAAATGATTTCAGCGTTCCTTCAAATTCTTTTTGATTTCCTACAGGCCGTATCAGCTTTATTTTTATTGTATGATCTAAATATTTATTTAAATGATAATCGCAGGAAAGTTCCCTTTCTATTCCGGGTGAGCATACTTCTAAGCAGTAGGAATACGGCACGGGGTCGTGTGTATCCAGCGGTTCATCTAAAGCACGGCTCATTTTTTCGCAATCGTCCAAAGTAACGCCGCCTGGCTTGTCGATAAACACCCTTAAATAGCGGCCGGGACCTTCTTTTACAAATTTTATATCCCATATTTCCAAATTTAGATTTTTGGCGATGGGGTCGGCAATTTTCTTTACAATTTCTGTTATAGATTCTCCTTTTGATTGTTTTATCATTTAATTCCCCCTATAATATAAGCAAAAGAGTGGGCACTCCCACTCTCTTTTTCATAACTACCAACTATTTAGAATTTTATCACATACCAAATAGAAAAGTCAACATATTATTAATAATTTAATTTGTTTTTATGGAGTTTTTTACTTTTTCCAGTATGCCGTAAGAAATTTTGTCTTTATTATAAATTTTTTTCAAAAGTTTTTTATACTCTGAATATATCAAAAAAATTTCACATGGAGTTAAATTTTTTAAAGCGTCCATCGGAGAGCTAAACACTTTTTGCCTTTGTGAATTGTAAAGGCACATCGAAACCAAGCATGCGCACTGACATATATTGCTTGATAATTCTTTTTCAAAATCTTGATTAATAAGCATTTGAGTAAATTTTTTAGAAATTTTTGTGCAGAGCATAAAATCGTACGCAGATAAAAGTTTAATATTAAAATATTTTCCGGATACGATTATAGGCTCCAGTAAATGAGCTCTTCCAACGGGATTTAAAAATTTAGATTCAAACATTATTTAATTGCTCCTTTTAACTTTTTTTAAAAGCAATACCGAAGCTATTATAAAAAATAGCTCGATATTGATTGTTTTTAGCTGTCTTTTTCCAGAACAGCCCTCACATATATAACGTTTTCGCCAAAATATACGTTTTCGGCTTTTTTAATGATGTAGCTTTGATTTGAAAAAATTATTCTTGCCGTGTTTGGGTAATCAGTCAGCTTGTAATCCGGCAAACCGATGTATAAAAATTGCTCGGCCCCTTCTGTTTCAATGTAGTCGCCATAAAGGCTGCTTTGGTAATCGGAACGCAGCGGCTGAATGAATGCTTTTGTTTTTTGTGGGTCAGACGAAGATGTTTTTTTAATTGATATAGCCTGTCCGTATTTTTTTATTAAAGAATTAGCTTCCGATATCAACTAAATCAAATCCTTTCAAATACAAATTCGTCATCTTCCAGAAGATCGGATATACTCTTGCGAGCCTCTCGCCACATGCGGTAAGCACTTTTTATATTTGCCTGAAAATCGGTTTTTATGCGGAATTCTCCGGCGGTAAAGGCTGCGGCAGAGTCCACGGAGGCTCTGCAAAGTGAATATTTGTAAAAAGAAAGTACTGCAGCGGCAACGTTCAGTCTTCTGGAGTTTTCGGGGGCTGTGTGATCTACGCCTTTTTTTAAGCTCAAAAGTATTTCATTCATTGCATCTTCGCATATGGGAACCAATTTGGCGGTGTCTCCCTCTAAAATCCCGGAAATAATTTTAAATCTTTCTACTATTTCTTCTAAATTCAAAGTTTTTCCTCCTTTAGTATTTATAATAAAGGGGACTCCCTACCTGGTAAGATAGGGAATCTTTAATTATTTTAGGTGGCTGCTGTTGTAATATCGAGGAGTTTAACTGCGTCGGCGCAGATTGTAGAAAAGCCTGTTGTTACGCTGATTGCTGCTTTATCGAGTTGTTGGTCGATAACTTTGTCATATTCCACTGTTACGTCGCCGGATTGTACCATTTGCAGAGCAAAGTCTTTGTCAAATGCCAAGATTTTGTCGTCTGCAATTTTTAGGGTATCTACGATTAATTTTGCGCCGATTGGTGTAACGAGTTCGCCTGTTCCGTGGAAGCCAAGGCCTGCACGAGCGTCTTTCATTTCAGTTAATGAAAGTATTTTCTTAACTGTTTTTTCAGAAGCTATCATTACGTTTGGATTGTATGGATTAATTGCGGCCCATAAGCTTAAAAGGTCGCCGTATGTAAGTGTGTTTGCGGTTGCAACGCCCATGGAAGTGCCTGGTAAAAGAGCTGTTACTGCGTCGTAAAGTTGCTCTGCGGCAATATCCATACCGATTTTTTTGAATATTACAGATATAACGTCTAAATTTTGGAATCTCATTGCTTCGTAGCTGGAAGAGAATACCCTGCCGTGTTTTTTTAAGTTAACCAAAGAGTTTGCCGATGCTACGTTTACGCTTGTCATGGCTGTGCCTTCGGTTACCGGTGAAACAACTGTTCCGGTTGTTGCGGTTATTGGTCTGTAATCTACGCCGTCAATCACTGTTTTTGCTGCGGTTATTTCCGGTATTAATTTAAAGGCTTCCATTCCTTGTTTGATTGAGCGGGCGATAAATTCCGGGAATAATACCGCAGAGTCTGTGCTTGTAAAGAATTTTTCAACTTTGTCGCAGTTTGGGCCGCTTACTTTAATGTTAAATCTTTTTAATTGCCTTTGATATGCGTCCAAACCATTTAAATTTGTTTCTTTGTAGTTTTCTGATGGGTCAAGACTTTCCAGAACTTCCGTAAAGCTTTTTCCTCTTATGTTGTACATACCTTTTTCCAATTTTAATGAATCACAAAATGACATTTTAATTCCTCCATTTATATATTTTTTAATTCTTTTTAAATTTTAAATTCAACGTTTTTAAGGGTTTCTTCTTCAGATTTTTCGGTTACAAACTGCGGTTTTATAGGGAATGATTTTGAAATTTTAGACTGAAAACACTTTTTAAAAGCTTTTAATTCTTCAATAGAGAATTTGTTTGTAATGCTTTTCATAAGTTCAGTGCTTACTTCCGGTTGAACCAAGCTGGAAAGCCTTACAACTTCCGACTTTAGTTCTTCTTTGTAATAATTGCCGATTTCTGCTTTTTCTTTAAGATTTTTAATTAAATCATGAATTTTTAAAGCCTCTTGCTCGTTTAATGTTACCGCTTGTCCGCTGCTTAAAGATTTAATTACTTCTTCCATGTTTTTTTCACCTCCTTTCGTGGCAGTTGGCAAAAAGGCTTTTATCACTCCCGCTTCACGCTGAGCCGGCACGGCAACAAATGACCATTCGTAAGCATCGTTTGGGTCATCCAGTATGTAGTGGCAGGTTTTGTATGTGTTTTCTATTTTGTATCTTCTGCCTTTTTTGTGCGCACATTTGGCTTCGTTTACGTTTTGGCTGCAAATGGAACATATTTTTCTTTCCACAGAGCAGCCCACACTTACTTCCTTTTTTATTCCGGAGTCAATTTCCAATATTATATTCTCGTTTTTTTCTGATTTTGGCATATAGGCTTTTGCAACCAGCCTTTTGTAAGGCATTTTTAACTTGTTAAATTTTCCTTTTACAAATTCTGTGTAGCATTTGTAAATTCTTGCTGTTTGGTTTCCGCTCGTTGGATTGTGGTCAAGTATTCCGGTTTTCCCAACGAAAAGCTTGGCAAGCTTATCAAGCGCTTCGTCTGTAAAGCGTTCGTGTTCTCGGTCGATTTCGTTATCGCACAGAACAACATTGAATGTGTAAACCTCGTTTTCTTCAAAGTTTCTTCGTGTTAGTTTGTTTATCATCTCTAAGTCGCTGCTTGAAAGTTTTAAATCTTTTGTGTTTTTAACTACGTATCCTTCTTTCATCAGTAAGCCTCCTAAAAAGTGTTTAAATATTTGATTCTTCCGATTTTTCCAGTTTTTTCTCAATTTCCAAAGTTTTTGCGTTTATAAGTTTTGTGTTGGCAATGTCTAGTTGATTGCTAAGGTCCACCATTTCCCAGTTAATTTCGATTTTTTCATCGTATCCCTTTAATCTTAGCCACATGTTGCATATTTTGTAGATAATAGGATTTAAAATTCGTCTGTAAGAATCCAGTTCGCTGCTAAGTATTTCCGATTGTTGTGTGGACATTGTTTCTGTGGTTGACCAGCTAAGCCCGAGTAAAAACGGCGGGATAGAAAGTTTGCTTATAATTTGCTCCAGCATTTGACGCACGGGGACTTGGCTGTCTAAAATCGGGTTGTCTGCGCCGATTGCTTTGATGCTTACGTCGCCGATTGCAATAAAATCGCTTGGTTGAAGATTATTTTTCATGGCTTTGCTCCACTCTGAAGCAATAAGTGAAGCGCGCTCTTTGGTGTAGGCTCTTTCTCCGGCTTCTGAAGACGGTTTATAAGTAACTGCAAATTTTACGTTGCCGACTCGTTCCCAATTTGTGCCGATGCTGTTGTAAATTTTTAGTAGTATGTCACTTATAAAAGGAAGCCCTTTTAAAATTGAATTGCCGTAAATTTGCCCCGGCTCTGGGTTGAGAGTGGAAATAAGAATAAGTTCGGGATATTTTATTTCTGAAAGTTCACCTTTTTTGTTTTTCTTTAAAATTTTTAATTTAAGGGGATTGTTTCCGGTTACAAGTTCCAAGTTATTAAGCGAAGCGTTGTAAAGAGCATCTATTTTTGTGCCTTCGGAATTAATAACGATTTCGCCCACGGCTGTGCCGTAGGTTAAAAGCTGATTTAAATGAGATAAAATAAAAGCATTCACACCGCATGAGCAAGAATTTACCTGTACGTTATTTATAAAATTATTTATTTCGGCTTCAATTTCTTTGTTTTCGCATTTAATGGAGAATTCTCCCGTTAAACGAATTATTTTTGAAATAGCAGCGTCAATAATCGGGATAGCTTCTTTAATGGCTTTGTAAAGTTTGAATTTATAGTTTGCTCCCGGAACATAGCCGCTTATTTCTGTAAATGGATGATTTTTTGAATAGTTTACCGGTGCAGTTTGTACTGCGGAAAAATTTTGAGTCTTTTTTTTAAAAAATTTCACGTTTACACTCCTTAAAATTTATTATCTTGAAGCAGCAAAAGCGAAGAAAGGTTCTTCGTCTGCGTCTGCAGTCATTATTGTGGTTACAAAATACCTTATGTCGTCCATTGCGTGGTCGTTTTCTTTTACGGGGGTGTCTTTGTTTGCGGTGTCGTTCCACCTGTAAAGCGAAAATTCCCTTATGGAATTTACGCAGTTTTTACATATTTTTATATCACCTCTTTTTAAAGCCGTGGAAACTTCCCTGATGCCGTCAACCACATTGTTTTTTGCTGGAATTACGGTGTATTTGCCGTGCCTTTTAATAAGTGTTATAAAGCTTGCGGCAGAGGGATCTACGGTTATTGAACTAATGTGCCTGTTACCAATTAATCTGCAAAGATGTTCGTAGTGTTCTTCGTCTGTTCTGGTATCACCTTCTTTTCTGGAATCATAGTAGTATTCGTCAATTCTGTACCAAATGCCGCCGGCTTCTCCCCAAAGGCCGCAAGAAGTGGGGTTTACTATGCCATAATCGCAAGAAATCGCATATTTTGAAAAATTTTCTTTGGGTATATCGCAAAAAGCTGATTGCTCTGACATGTATGGGTAAATCAGGCCCTCCACGGCAACCCATTTGCCTTCTATAAATCTTTGGTAAAAAGTTCCGCTGTATAGCCGTTTGTATCGTTCTTTTAGTGAATTTGAAAGCGACGGATTGTCTTCCATTGTAAAGTGCAGATAAAAAGCGCCACGGCTCTTGGCTTTTAAAATCCATTCTTTGTAAAACCAATGCCCGGGGTATTCGGGATTGCAGTTAAACCAAAATTTAGACCCCGCAACGGAACATCTAGCCAAAGCTTGGTCAACAAAAGAGCGGGGCATAAGTGCGACCTCGTCAAAAAGTACTCCGGAAAGAGTCATTCCTTGAATTAAAGAGGCGGAAGATTCGTCTTTTCCGCCAAACAGATAGATTAAATTTGTCCGGCCTTGATATGTAATTTCCAGCATATTTTCCGAGAATTTTTGCTTACAGTTAAAACCTAAGCTTTTGAGTATGGGAAGTATTGGAGTAACAACGTTTCTTTTTAAAGAGCGAATTGTTTTTCCGCACATTGCAAAAGCTGAACCATTGAATTTATAAAAAGCCCATAATATAAACGAAAGCGACATACAAACTGTTTTTCCGCTTCTGATAGAGCCGTCACAAATTATTGCGTCGTAGTTTTCGTAGTTTGACCCTTTTGCCCACCAAGAAAGAACAATAATTTGTTTTTTAGAAAAGGCTTCCAGCTTCATTTATGCCTCCTTGGGTGGTTCCGTGTTGCCAAGTTTTTTCAGGCCTTGTTCCAGGGCGTAATAAAAAGGATCTTTTTCGCTTTTTTCGTTTGTGTCGATTTCTTCCAGTTTTTCCAGTGCGCGGAGTCTGTCAAAAAATTTTATTTCCATTGCTCCTTCTTTGGGCTTTTTTATTTCGGCAATATTAAATAAGTCCATTTTTTCCAAATCTTTATAAGAAATATTCTCGCAAAACAAAAGCTTAATCGAGTCGCAAATGTTCCCAAAAGCAAGCCTTTCGTATCCGCTTGTTGCTTTGTACATCAGGTTTCTTTTTTTTTCTGTGTAAATTTCTTCGATTTTTTTTGCAATTTTGCTGCTTTCCAAAAGTTTAATTGCTTTTACCCGGACATTGTTTTTGTATCCGGCCAGTTTTGCAGCTTCAAAAGCACTACCTGTTTCAATATAGTGGTAGCAAAATGAAAGTTCTTTCTTTTTTAGGTTTTTTTCTGAGTTTGACATTTTTATTTCCTCCTTTAATTTTTTCTTTTACGTAATTCACTAAAAAACTGTGTATTTTTGCATACATAAATGCAACAAATAAAAATTTTAAAAATAAATTAAAGAACTTTCTGATTTTGTTTTCAGAAAGCTCTTTTTTGCAAAGTAAAGTTATTTAATTTAAAAATTAATTGTTACTTACCGCATTTGTTATTTTTGACCCGATATTTTTTGTTACTTCTTCGGCACCTTTAATCATCTTTTTTGCTTTGCACTGAAGCCATCTGTCGCGGTCAAAAAAGTACATCATAACCATTCCTGCCGCACTTCCAATTATTATTCCTGCCATGATTAATTTTATAGTGCCGCATATTTTGTGGCATACGCAGTCTCTGTGTTCGTTGGAACAATTGCACATTTTTAAAAACCCCTTTCTTTTTTTAATCAAGATATTTTAAATTATCTTGTACTATATTAATTCCCACATTTTTAAAAATAATATCTGGTATAATTTGCATTTTATAAAATCACATTTTCAGAAAATAAGTATATTTTATATATAAAGCCACTTAAAAAGTTTTAAGACGGGAGGCTGAAAATTGAATAAACTTATTTTAAAGAAAAGAAGGCGAAAAATAATTTGTTTTCTTTTTGTTTTTTTGTTTGTCGCAGTTTTTTTAAGTTTTAAATTTAGGCCTGTTGCAAAAAGTATTGCCAAAAACAAAGCCAAAATTATTGCCTCGGAAATTATAAATAATTCTATTTTGGAAGAAATAAATAAAAACCCCGAAGTTTACAGCAGCATTGTAAAATCAGAAAAATCGGGGGAAAGCTCTCAAAAAGAGCTGTATTTTGACGCTTTAAAGATTAATACGCTTAAATCTTCGCTTGCATCTGCCATTCAAAAAAAATTTACCGAATTTAAAGAAAAAAACTTTTGGATTTCCCTTGGAACTCTAAGCGGTTTTGAAATTGCCAACGAAAAAGGCCCAAAAGT
>JAFRJS010000037.1 GCA_017432165.1 Clostridia bacterium
GGATAAACATGATGGCATGATCGGTTATGAACACATATTGAAAATAGAAAATTCTAAAATTATAAAAGAACTTAAAAAAAATGTATCCAATCCACACGAACTGGACAAATTACAACACTTTGCAATGCATATTCAAGATGATTTTGTTGACATAATAGCCGAAGATATATCCGTAGAGCGAGTTAACTAATTCAAACTTCCACCGATAATTAATTTTATCGGTGGTTTTAAAATTCTATTTTTTAGTTTGTTACCATAATTTGGCTAAATTTTTCAGCATAGCATCTTTCCTTTCTTTTTCGATACCGCAATATTTGAGTGTCATTTTTTCCGAACTATGATTTAGTATTTCTTGAAGCGTTACCAAAGCCGACATATCATTTTTATGGGCTTGCAAAAACCAATAGGCAAAAGTTTTTCTCAAAAAATGTGTTGAGAGGTGATATGGGAGATTTAATTCTATCGCCATATTATTAAAGATTTTTCTTGCACTTGATTTATCAAGTGGTCTATTTCTTCCCTTCTGGCTCTTGAAAATATATTCGTTTAATAAAAAACCACCCTTATTTTTTACATATAGATTTATAGCTGTTTTAATGCCATTACTAATTGGCATGGTTCTTCTCTTTTTTGTCTTTTGTTCTACATTTTTTCTCAGGAAATTTGATAACATTATCAAGTGTTTTTTCATAAAGTTCAACATTTAAATCGTAAAAAGAAAGCTGTGTTCGCATGGGTTATTCCTTTCGGTTTTTATCTAATTTTTCATACTCATATTATACCATAAACCCAAGTAAAACCGCATGAATTGTAAGAAAACGTCACGTTAGATGATAGTCATAAAAACCAAGCGTTTTTAGTGCAATACCCATAATAAAAATGTGTAAAATGAAAATACAAAATCACCGAACATATATGTTTCGGCAATTGATTTTTGATTACAATAAAGGTTTGCTCAATAACTCTGTCCAAAAGTAGTACTTATGCTTGGCTCTTTAAATAATAGTTGATTGCCTTATGCATAAATTCGTACGCACCTTTTCCAAATTCATTATTAAACACCTTAGAGATTGATTCAAGGTCCTTTTTATGTTTTTCTAGTTTTTGAGGATCTTTCAAAACTTCTTTATTATATTCTCTCGTTTTTGCAATTTGTTTAAATCCTATCCCGCACATTTCTACCATCAATTCATCAAGCCTACCAATCAGACTTTGAATTTCAGGAGAACTTATGTCTTTATCTTGTGATTTTCCTAATTCTCTATCAATTTCATCCATTTGGCTCTTGATGTTTTTATAGTTCTTTATTCTTTCAGGAGTAGTTTTTAATGTTTCATTGTAGTTTTCCAGACTTCCGTACATAAGCTTGATTATTTCAGGATTTTCTCTTATGTAGTTTATGGTTTTTTCATAATCAAAATCCTTGTTATATAAACTTTTATCATAATTCTTCAAAAATTCGGAATTATGTTTCATCGTTTGCTCAATTTTACTAATATTAAATTCTTCAAAACTCATTTTATCATCTCCATTATTTATAATTTTGTCTACTAAAGATATCACATCATTTAGATGGTCTCTTTTTAAAATAAGTAGTTGCTTATGACTTTTTAAGAGCTGTAATTTATCCAATTGTTTATTATCAAGGATTTCTTTAATATCTTCGAGTGGCACATTAAGTTCTCTAAATATTAAAATTTGCTGTAGTATTTCAAGAGATTTATTGCCATAAAGTCTATACCCGGATTCCGATATCACCTCCGGTTTCAGTAAATTTATTTGGTCATAGTACCTGATTGTACGTTTGCTAAGACCAGTTATTTTTGACAGTTCATTTACTGTTTTCATTACCGCACCTCCTCTCACTATTTTTATTGTAAAGGTTTACGTAACGTTAATGTCAATACCTTTTTTGAAAAAATTTTTTTAATTTTTAAAAATTTAAAACTTCATCTCCACAAATAGAAATATATGCATATGTGAAAAACCACCGAACACGCAGATTCGGTGGTAATTTCTACTTGCAGTAGATTTGGATTGATTTGCTTATGAAATCAGCTAATCCGTCTTTATGTTTATCAATGTTCTTGGTAAACCTTTTGTCATCGATGTAGAGTTTAGATAATCCCAAAAGTGTTTCGTTGTTGCAATCGTAAAGATTTTCCGATATGAAGTTTTTCCACTCTTTTACTAAGTTTTGTGCTTCTTCCGAAGTTTCGCCTTTATCCATAACACTTGCAAACTTTTTAAAAATCACTTCTATCTTTTCATAGAGATTAGCCCAATCACTTTTACTGTAATTTTTGGTTTTTTCTTGAAACATCTTGTACTTATCAGTATTTCCGTACATTTCTTTTACCTCATCAGCATATTCTTTTTGCAATTTTTCAATTTCAGAAACATCAAATTCACTAAAACTCATACTATCATCTCCCTTAAGCTTTTTATCTACAAGCCTAATTAACTTGTTTAATCTGTTACGTTTTAATGTGAGTAAATTTTTGTGATTTAAAAGTGCTTTCTCCCTATTAAAGCTAGGATTTTTTATTATAGATTCGATTTCTTTAAGTGGAAAATCCAATTCCTTAAAAAACAAAATCTGCTGTAAAATTTTTAAATCTTCATCGCTGTAAAGTCTATATCCCGATTCAGAATACTTACTCGGTTTAAATAAACCTATCGTGTCATAATGATGAAGACTTCTTACACTAAGACCTGTTAAATCAGCAACCTGTTTTACTGTTTTCATCTAACTCTCACCTCCGACTATTTTTTGAGCTTCAACCTAAGAAAAATTCTACCCCGAGCTGAAGATTTTCCCTAAGATTTTAGGCTCTATTTTTATAATAAACTATTACGCTACGTTAGAGTCAATACTTTTTTGAAAAAATTTTTATTTTTTTAAATTTATAGTCTTTCATTTATATCTTATTCCATCGAAACAATAATTACAAAAGCACAAATTTTTACCGTGCGAAAATATGCAACCCCCTTGAAAAAATTTCAAAAATAATGCAACAGGGTTGCATTATTTTTTAATATCAGAAGCAAAAGTAAAAGAAAATACCACTAAAATTAGCGACTAAAAATCTCAAAAAACACTAAAACCCTCAGAAATACTGAGGGTTCAGCTTGTATCAAAAGATACGTACTATTATGTCTGATAACATATATATTAATACAAACGCACGGATTTTTGAAAGCGTGCGAAAGTATGCAACCCACTCTTTGATATTCCTCGGGAAAGTACTTTCTTTTGCTGTTTTCTACAAGAAAATAATATCACACAACTATTTTTTTATAAACCCCTTGCCTGCCTTGAGAGATCCAAAAATTTTTCTGTCTTCTTCGCCAAAACTATCTATATCTTCGCTTTGGATAACTTCGCCCGTTTCATAGTCTAATCTTGTATAACCCTCACAACCCAAAATATATACATATGAACCTGATTTTTTATAGCTTTTTACGTCGTAATCAACATCTTCATTCTTACTTCTATCAAAGAGAAAATATCTTTTTTCGCCATCTATTATTTTATCTTCATTACCAACCCTAGTTCCTTTTTCTATAGCAAACCTTTTGTTACCGAAAGATTCTACTGTTTTGCGGTCATCGCAATACATATTTTTATCCATATAATTTTCCTTTGCTTTTTTGCTTATTATTCCTACAACTAATACACCAAGAATAACTACTATTAAAAATATGACACCGATTGATATTCCAAACCACTTAAAAAATTTAGCCATTTTATTTACTCCGCTATTGAAATCGAAAACTAGTTATCTGAAGGCATTGCATAGTCCCATGATACTGCATGTTTTTCTTGATTGCCTTTTGCCTTGGCTTCAAGTTTTTTAAAAACACTACTGTCTTGCTCGGAAAAATCCTCAGTGCTTTTACTTTGAACAATCTCCGCAGTTTCGTAATTTAGTTTTGTATAACCTTTTTCTCCCAAAGTGTACACATATGGAGATGAAAAAGATTCTGTAAAAACTCTTACTATATCTATCTCCTTGTTTTTATCCCTATCAAATAGAATCCAATTTCCATCTTTCTTGGTACCACTTCGCCATATCTCAAATTCTTTCCTTTTTCCAAAAGATTCTATCGTATGGTGGCCATCGTCATATATCATTTTCCCATTTTCATCATATTTAGGTTCAGTACCACCTGTAAGCCAATCAATTGTATGTACTAACATATTTCCAAAAATTTTAGGAATAGAAATAATAAATACACCTCCACCTATAATCAGTAATAATATTAATATCGCTTTAAAAATACCTGTTTTAAAAAAATTCATTTATAATCCCTCAAATATATGTGTAAATTCTACTTCAGTAGTAAATTCTGTCATCATGCCGTTTCATTGCATCGCTTCACCCAAATTATTGGCTAAATCTGTAAATGCCAAACTATTACGAAATTGAGTAAAATCATATTGATCTTTTAATTTAACGTATATTTGCCATTTGCCTTGTTCATCCAACTTTTTACCTTCAAGCCATAAATAAGCGTTTTGTACAGAATAATGAAGGTTAGCTTCGTTTGGTTTAAACTCAATAGAAGTTTCTTGTAGATCAAAATCTTGACCATTTTTTGTATATTCTCTTATTTTTTCTTTGAGTATATTAGAGTTTTTAAGTTCCTCTATTAACATGTTTTTTACTCTATTTGGCAAACCCATTCCTTTTCCATACATTCCCCAATTAAAAAGCTCTTTAGCTATAGTCCAACCTTTGTTTTGTAAATAATAGTTTCCGGCTGCAGAAATAGCTGATTTTACAAAATCATAAAAAGGCGGAAATAACTCTTCTGTAGGGCCTATCTGAGCCAAAAGTTCAAATGCTACATTTGCGGCAATAACCAGTTGCTCCCATAAACTACCTTCTTTTTCTGCTGAGTTATAGGGCATCATTCTACAACCACAATGCGGATGAAAAGGCGGTGCGGTTACTCCAATTTTCAAGTCAGCTATGTTAAAATGCTCATCTGCCATGCTTTCACACTCTTCACAAGCATTCGGATGACCCGAGAAAACTATCTGATAAGATTCTACTCTTTGAATTTTAAACGCTATTTTTTCCGCCATAGTCCAAGTATTTAAAATGGTATCCCTTATAACGGACTCTACTTTAGCCTTGGCTTCCTCAAAAGTATTTTTTATATTTTCAAAAATATCACTAAATAAACCTTTTTGAACAAGACTTTTATTTTCTAAAAGTGAATTTTCAAAGGAAGCATTTATATTATCCAGAAGCCAAGATTTCAAATCCCCCAGCCATGTGTTTATTTTATCATAAAGTTCTAAAATTTCCAAATCTTCGCTAGGCAATATTTCCTCTGCTTTACTCTCTTCGGATAAAATATCGATTATGGATTCGTAAACTTTTTCATAGGTGCTTTGCGAGATTCTAACTATGAGGTGCGAAAGGTCAAGGCACATATCTTCGGCTATGGCCTTAATCTCGTATCGGAGCACGCTGGTTTCTACATTGTTATACTTGTCTTGAATTTCTAAAAACTTGGTATCTTCCTGTGCCTTATTTATAATGTTATATACTTCGGCCACGTCGCTTTTGACCACGTCATACAGGGGTTTATATATTCCAAGTATTGATCTGATCAAATACCCTCTATGCGTTAAATTTTGGTTTTTAACTTTAGGCATTGAAGCTTCTTTCAAAACATAACCTTGTTTAATGACAATAGTACCTTTCTTATGTCCTCGATATGTTTCACATTTATTTGGGTTATTTTTATTACACATATTTTCCTCTCCTCAAAAAGTGTTTTCAATAATACTTCTTTAGAGATAAAAATTTGCCTTATTGTATGCAAAAAAGCTTATAAACTAACTTTTTACAGTTTATAAGCCCTATAAAATAATTTGTGTATTTACTAGAATAACAGTTTAAATACTGCGTCAATAATGCTATCCCAACTTATATCTTGTGCATAAGGATTTTTAACGATATAGTTTTTCCATAAACTTTTAAGTTTTTCACTTTCTTTAATATCAATTAAAATATTTTCGGTATTTGATATCTGATTCTCAGAACCTCTGTTTTTGGAAGTGGCAGTCAAAGCCTTCTTAAACAGATTTTTATCTATATTTTTGGCTTGAAACTTGTTTAGAATGTAAATATCATAAAAATCTCTCATGCGAGTGTTGGCTACTCCTCTTGAAATAATCGACTCTACTTTTTCTGCTAAAACAGTTTCCAAATTATAGGCTAAAACTTCAATGTTTCTGTCTTCAAGAAGGAGTTTAAACGAATATTTTACGGCATCAGGAGTAATCTCATCCCCTGCCCAAATATCAACTTTTAGCGGTATTTTAGACTCATCTACCATACCC
>JAFRJS010000038.1 GCA_017432165.1 Clostridia bacterium
AGCGTTCACTTCATCTTTATATTGATTGTCTAAGTGTTTGAATTCTGTTTCCTGTGAGGGCATTTTGAGAACTTTTAATCTGTCGTTTTCTGCTTTGTATTCTTCTAACAACTTTTTATCTTGTAAGGCTAGTCGTTGTTGCTGGTCTAACAAATTTTGCGTTTGCTTTTGAGATTCCAACAATTGTTTATTTACTTCTTTCAAGTCTATAATTTCTTTTAATAAATGATTGTTAAAGGCAAAAACATCATTATTTTTTTGCCTTTTTTTTGTTTCGTCATTTATATTTTTTTGCCCTTTTTTTGTTTCGTCATTTATATCTTTAGCTTTATTTTTCTTTATTCTACCTGATATAAACATTTGCTCTTCAATGTTTAATACTACAATGCCACTTTCGTTTTTTTGCCTTTTTTTTGTCGGCAAAAATTTAACATGATACTGCAAATTTTGCTTTGAAACTCCTAACTCATCAGCCAACTCTTTAATGGTTTTCAAGTTTTCACTCATGGTCTAAGCCCTCACCATTCATTTGTTTTAAAATATCCGATTTAATCTTATCTAATTCTGCTTGTGAGAGTTCTTCGTTATTTTCCGTCATAAAATCTTTTGCGACTGCTTCAACCGTTTTTTGAGACTGTTTAACAAACTTTGTCTTAATAATTTCATGTTGTTTTGTATCACCACTATCGAGATAGCGCATAACAGCCGTTTTAAGGTACTTAACAAGGTTTGGTTTAGAATAGTCCAATTTCTTGTTTGAAACGTATTCTAGGTGTTTTTTGACACCTTGTAACCCTACTATTTCTTCAAGTTGTTTATAGAGTGGATAAACTTCAAGTTGAAGATTAGCCATTAAAGTAATATCTTGCATATCAAATGGAGATAATAAACTACTTTCTAAAAGACTAGTGGTATAGAGACTTTGCATTGCTTCAGCAAATAAAGCCTGTTGATTCACTTCCTTATTTATCTTATCTTGTAAATAATCAGGGTCTTGTTCTCTTGCTTTATACTCGCCATTTAATTCTTGTGGTTGCTCTTTTTTAGAAATATGAAACTGTATACGGTCAATTGAACGTCCTACTTTGAGTTTTTCATAAGTAACGTTAAAATGCGTGTGTTCGTTTATTTCTTTTAAAGAATTTTTCAATACATAACTATCAAAATCTTTAAATGTTTTATACAAGTTAATTGTATCTGTCATTATTCTTAATTCTTTGATTGAAATAGACGGATTTTGATAGACTTCAAGCTGTTCTTCTCTCCGTCCACCTTTAATGCTGTAATGCTCGTATTGGTTATAATTCATAGATAACCACTTGTAGAGGATAATAGAATACTTGCTATTCAACTCCATAACATCAGACAAGGCATACTGCGTGAAATTCTTCTTTAACTCAATCAGATAGGGCATAATTTGAGGTTGAAATTGTAAAATTACTTCGTCAGTATAATCAGTCCATTTGATATAAGGGATTGGCACGATACTTTCATATTCGATACCTAGTTCTTTATTTGCTTTAATATTAAAATAGGCTTGTTTCTGCATAACTTCGATTGCTTGCTTAAAGCGACTGTGTTTATTGCTATCATTCACTTTAAAGAAAGTAAAGAGTTCCGATTTTGAAAGATAGATGATATTATCCTTTGGTGGATTGTCCGTATCAATACAAGATACTGCTAACTCAAAAATCTTTAACGGTATTTTGTCCATTTTCGCAACTGATGAGATTAAATCGTTGTGCTGTACAACTTTTCTTTTTTGGATTTCGTCCATATGGCACACCTGTTTCTTGTTAGGATTTGTTAAATCGGTTATAATAGGCATATAAAGTTATTCCTTTGTGAATGATTTTGGTTGGCATAGAGAAAAACATTTAGTCGTGATATTTCTCTATGCTTTTATTATACCACAACATAGGGTAACTCCGTAGTTTTTTTCCCTTGTATACATAGTTTTTTTTCCTTATGTACATAGTTTTTTTTCCTTATGTACATAGTTTTTTTCCCTTATATAATTCTTTAATCCATTGTAAACACTGACTTTTTTTTCACGCAAATGAACAAAAGATAAATATATATAAGATAAATAAAGAATAGGCGTAGCCTACTTCTTATTTTTTTTGAAAA
>JAFRJS010000001.1 GCA_017432165.1 Clostridia bacterium
GACGGTGGTGGCCACGCTCGAGGATGCATTAGAAGAGTTTATAAATTACTTGATAAAAATAAACCACAACCTTATAGTATTGTGTTTAGTAATGCTGGAAAAGAATTTCTAGGCCAAAAAGAAGCTATGGCAGTTTTTGCACACAAAGGGCGTGTAGATAGATTAAGAGATTATGATCAAAATCAGACTTTTGCTATTGGTGGCAAACAACAAGAACTTAACCAATTGTTAGATAAAAATGAATATGAAAACGGCACCTCCATTGGGGATAATGCTTCCAGAATGAGTTATTTTGATGAGGATGTTTCTGACGATGAAGACTATGGACAATGTGATTTTTGTGACAAAAATTCTTATCTACAAATATATGAAAAACATATAGACAAAGTTACAATTAAACTGTGCAAAGACTGTTCGCCTTCAGAAGAGTTTTGCATTTTAAGAGATAAAATTTTCCAAAATGTATATAAAATTTTTGAAAAATATAACATGACAAAAACCCAACAATACGAGTACCCTTTATATGGTATAAGAGATGCTTTAAATACCAAAGAACTTACCGAAGAACTACAAAATGCAAAAAATACGTTTATAAAAAAAATTAATCACGATTTCCGACACATAGAAGAAATCATTAAAAAGGAGAACTTCTAAAATCTGAAAATTGCGATTGGCCTTTAGTTCTGGTTAATGATAAAGCTAAATTAAAATCATTAATAAAAAGCAACTCTCAATTTGTAAGTTTAACAGACATAATCAGCGAACTGAAAAAAGCACAAATTAATTAGCAACCCTATAATTTATAAATGATCAGCAATAATAAATTAGAATATCTAATAATCCTTTTAACGCCTCATCTGATTTTTCACCTAACATATCTATATTTTTAAGACAAATCTCTTCACTTATTGATCCATCTCGCCAACATTCCCCATAATAATCAATTCCCAGCTCTGACTCACCTAATTGTTTAGCCAATTTTTTTATCACATTATAAGTTTTATCTTTATCTGTTATTATTTTACCATTAACCACAGATAACTTATCTACTAAATATTGTGATGCATCACTTAAAGGATGTACGCATAAGTATTTAGCTAAATAATTTTCATATTCACTACTCTTTATATATATTCCCGGTCCGGCATCTTCACAATAAGTTTCAACCGTAATAAATTCCGCAAAAATTTTAGAACTAAAAAACATCATAACAAAAGAAACAATAAATAATTTTAATTTTTTCAAAATAATTCCCCCAAAAATAAAATTAAATTTATGTAAAATATTATATCATAAAAAAGCAGAAAATAAAACAAGCACCTAAAATTTTGAAAGGATGTACAAAATATGATATTCCACTTAATAGATAAAAAATTTGATGGTAACGCTACCGAAAAATTACAAAAGAAACGCAAAATCATTGAAAAGAAACATTATAAATATATGGCTGCTTTCCTAGCAAATGAAATAACCAATAAATTGAGTATCGGCTTGACTAAGAAAATTAAAACCCCTTTTGGAGAAGTAGATCTTAAAATAACTCGTAATAAAGAATATTTAATTTCTAAAGGAAAGATTTTCGGCGATTATATAAATTTATCTGAATACTTAGACGAAAAATGTTGTAGTAAAGACATTTTGGAAATAATCTATACTTATATAAGCATGCCATATACAGGTGATGTAAAAAGTATTAAAGAATTTAATAATAAAATTAACATAACCGAATCAGAAGATGATTATTTGGCTGTTTTTTGTGGGACTTTAATGATTGCCGAGCCATTAAGATTTCATGATGGTGGTGGCCACGCTCGAGGATGCATTAGAAGAGTTTATAAATTACTTGATAAAAATAAACCACAACCTTATAGTATTGTGTTTAGTAATGCTGGAAAAGAATTTCAAGGCCAAAAAGAAGCTATGGCGGTTTTTGCACACAAAGGGCGTGTAGATAGATTAAGAGATTATGATCAAAATCAGACTTTTGCTATTGGTGGCAAACAACAAGAACTTAACCAATTGTTAGATGAAAAAGAATATGAAAACGGCGCCTCCATTGAGGATAATGCTTCCAGAATGAGTTATTTTGACGAGGACGTTTCTGACGATGAAGACTATGGACAATGTGATTTTTGTGACAAAAATTCTTATCTACAAATATATGAAAAACATATAGACAAAGTTACAATTAAACTGTGCAAAGACTGCTCGCCTTCAGAAGAGTTTTTCATTTTAAGAGATAAAATTTTCCAAAGTGTATATAAAATTTTTGAAAAATATGACATGATAAAAGCCCAACAATACGAATACCCTTTATATGGTATAAGAGATGCTTTAAGTACCAAAGAACTTACCGAAGAACTACAAAATGCAAAAAATACGTTTATAGAAAAAATCAATCACGATTTTCAACACATAGAAGAAATCATTAAAAAGGAGGACTTCTAAAATCTGAAAATTAAGATCAAACATAAATAAGCGAATATAATATATCAAATATACCTTTTTGAGCTAAATCTATTTCTTTATTAATACATATAATTTCTTCGCTCGACATATCATCATTTGTTTCTAGCTCTTGTTCATAATTATACTTTTTACCTGCCAATGTCAATAATTGGTTATATAAAAGGCTATTATCAGGAATAGTTTTCCCATCAACACCTTTTAGAAAATCATTCGATTTATTTATAATATTTACTCCTATAAAAGCTTCAGACCATACAGTTTTTATAATTTTATTATTCACCATTTGTAGGTAAAGTACTTTATAATTCGGCACCAACTCTTTAACTTCTACAAGTATATAATTTGCTAACACTACATTGCCAACAAATATAATTTCAATAATCATCACAATAAGTACCAAAAAATAACATTTTGTTTTTCTTATACGTTTTCGCATAAAATCATCCCAAAAAAAATATTAAAACAAAGTTTTTATTATGTTATATTATACTATTTTTACTTTATAAATTCAAACAAAAGGAGGTATATATTTATGTTTCACGCTCATTTAAATGGTAAACCAAGCGCTATTGACGACTATTTTGAAGGCGAAGCCGTAGAAAAAATTAGAAAAAAACAGGTACGTGTAAATGATGAAAAATATTATTATATTTCAGAACAATTATGTAGACAAACTGATGCTATAAAAATAGGAGCTACTTTTTACCTAAAAACACCGTTAGGAATGGTTACAATTAAAAAAATATCAAACAATGAATTAATGGTAAAAGGTGGTTCATGGTCTGATTACGGATCAATTGTAGATTATTTAAAAAAATATGATTTTTATAATGAAAAAACAGTTAAACAAATATATAATTATTTATGCCTACTAAAAAACTCCAATTGTTTCGAAGTTGTTACAACACTATGCAAAGAAAAACCCCAAAAAAACGAAACTGGTTTAGCATATCTATGCGCTATATTAATATTAGCAGAACCATATAGGTTTAGAGACGACGGAAAATACGTACGTGGCCAACTTAGAAAAATTTATAATGATTTTCAAAAAAAATTCCCAGCCCATTCAAAAAAGCTTTTGGAAGTAAAAAAGCTAGCATTGAACCTACAACACTTTTCGCAAAAAAGGGTGGCAAACAAACAGTATTGTCTTTGTTAAAGGGCGATACTAATCCAGAACTTGACGAACCAAAAGAATTAATTAAAGAGCTAGATCCTTTTATTTCCGATGATAAATCTTCAGATGAAGACTCATAATAATCTAATAAGGCTGTAAAACTAAAGATTTGATAAAATACCACGAACAATTGCATCTATATTCTTTATTTTTATCTTTACCATTCAGACTGTTGTAGTTTTTGCAACATTGGAAATAAAAGACATTGATTTTTCAAAGTTTTCACCGCATGATAGACCGATCGCTGTAAAATTACTGCAAACTTACGGGCAAAGTTGTATTGGAAAATGGGTTGTTTTATCTAAAGGCAAAGATGGTGTAATAGAAGAAGCAAAAATTTCATATGCACCTGGGTACTTCCCAAAAATGAAAGATGAAAAAATCATTAATGTGGCTTGTAATTATGCACACATTAGCAGACGAACATATATATCCCCTATACTGGCGATTATATTTACGATTAGTTTTTATATGTACTTCAACCGCAATAAAAAATATTTTAAATGTAAAATTTAGACATCACGCTCAAATTCATCTTAAAAAATTGTACATTTAATTCTTAGAATAATACTTTTGCCTCCAGTCATAATTTTGGCTGGAGGATTCTTTTTCTTCATACTTAGTTTCAAGTTCGGTAAATTTCATCCGATCACCGCAAAAGTTAAGTAAAACAGTGCCAGTACTACCTCTACGATTAAGAGCAACGTCAAGACCGATAGTCTTAGAACCTTCATTCTTTGACACGCACCACATAAGCATAAGTTTATTACAATTTTGCTCTACTTCCCCCGAATCACGTATTTCAGACGGCGAAGGTTTTTGATTTTCTCCCGAAGTACGATTAAGCTGTGAAAGACACAAAATAGGAACATTTAAGTCTGTTGCAAGCTTTTTTAAATCACGACTTATTTTCCCTATTTCTTGATTTCTATTTTCGCATTTTCCGCCACTAGAGTGCATAAGTTGAAGATAATCAATGACTATCAAGCCTAAGTTTTTCAGCATTTTGCAACTCATACGAACATCATTTACAGATATACCGGAAGAATCATTGATTATTATTTCTCTATTTTTTATCGTTTCTAAAGCTTTTTCGAGTGAGTTGATTTCCTCTTGGTTTAGATTTTTGTTTATCAGTTTAGTCATAGAGATACCCGAATTTTTTGAAAGTATTCTCTCGCAAAGCTCACAAGTTAACATCTCTTGGCTGAAAAAGACTACCTTTTTACCCGATTTCGCAACATTTTCGGCAACTGACAAAGCAAAAGCAGTTTTGCCCACCTTCGGGCGAGCCGCTAACACAATTAAGTTTCCTCCCGACATTCCCTGAAGTATGCTGTCAATTTTTTTGAATCCCGTTTCCGCTCGGTTTTCTATGTTTGAGGTTTTACCTGTGTAAAAATCAAGTAGTGATTGTGCTGATTTTTCTAAGCTTTTCATTTTCTTTGCTTGTATAGGCATTATTGTGGATGAGATGTTTTCAATAAGATTTTCGGATTTTTCTAAAATGTTTTCACTCGTCAAATCAGGAAGAGTGCTCATTAATTGTTCTTTGATTTTTCTTGACATTGCCGATTTATGCACGATTTCAGCGTAATAAGAGGCATTGCTGACACTGGGAGTAGAATCGGCACAAAAAAGAAGTAGTTTTTTCATTTCATTTTTTCGTTCATTCGGAAATTCATTAAGAACAGTTAGAAAATCAATAGGCTTGCCATTTCCTGATAAATCCAATATAACTCCATAAATCTCTTTTAAATCCTCATGATAAAAGTCGTTAATAACTAGCTTTTCTGAAATGCTCGGCAACGCTTTTTCATCAATCAAAATCGCTCCGATGACCGATACTTCGGCAGTTCTAGTTAGTTCATCTTCTTGGTTCATGTTCTATTATCTCCTTCCCTAAAAAATTAAGGAATCCAACGGATAATTGGCACACCGCTGAATCCCTTTTGCCAAATAAACCATGCATAACAAACAGCAGAATTTGTTGGATATTTTTCAAAATCTCCATTTTTGGCACAGTTTTGTCTGCTTGAATTTACATAGACATATTTTGGTGGATTTTTTTGAAAGAACTTATAGCGTTCTTTACCTTCTAAAAACTGAATTTTTAAAAGCATAACTACATATCCGCTCGGCAAAACATTTTCAAGTGCCTTTCTGACAAAAGGCAGCGCATATTTGTACGGTGGATTGGTTAAAAAGCATTCATATTTCAAGTTACTTTCAAGAAAATTCACACCCGTTTTTCCGTAGCCGTGATCGTATAGATCGTAAGAATCCACTTCGTAACCATGCCTTTCCAAAACTTTTGAAAGATGCCCCATACCGCAAGCGGGTTCACAAATTTTATGCGGTAAAACGATCCCATCTTGTTTTAGCGTTTCGAGCAAAACTTCTAAAGCGTGTGGATCAGTTGCGTAAAAGTCGGTAGGCTCTCTTTTGGACAAAGCACAAGTTTTAGCACCAAGCGATGAAAAAACACTTTTTCTGTTTCCGGTCCAGTCTTGATTTTTATTTGTCATACAAAACCTCTTTAATCCGTTTCATCACGTATTTTACGCAGGGAATAGCCACGCTATTTCCAAGAGCTTTGTATCTTGCACAGTTGCTGTCAAGTTTGTTTTTCCAAGTTAGTAACTGACTTTTCGAAGGCTCTTTTTTATGAGAACTAAGATAAATCTTCTTCCAAAACTCAAATTCCTCATCGCTAAAATCATCTTGTAGAGTTAGAATCGTCCAGTAGTCAGGAAAGCCTTGCAATCTTTCGCATTCAAGAGGAGTTAAACGTCTGATATGTGAAGAATTTTTGATATTATAAACCGCATTTGGCCCCTTTGCAACAAGCGTTGTAGTGGTATCGTTTTCTCCGGCATCAAACCCATATTTTGCATTTGAGCCTGAATTAAATGCCGGATAACCTATGGTATATGTAACGTCTTTATCGTTACAAGAATTATTCATAACGAGAGGTACTTGGTTACCTCCGGTACCCATTCTACTTTTAAGAGTAGGCGAAAGTTCGCCACAATTTCTAATCACTTCCTGCGGATGTGTCATATCTAAAACGAGTGGCTTATTGTTTCCGCTTGTCACCGCACTCGCCGTTACTGTTGGTGATAAATCTTTGAGTATTTCGGCTTTTCCTTGACCCGAACCCATGCAGTAAACCGCATGGCGATCAGTTGCATTTAGCGTATAACTTGTATTTTCAGAAACACCTTTTCCGTTTGGTCCATTTTCAAGCTTGCGATTAATGGCGTTTCCACTTATGCAATAGCAATTGTTCTGAATAACTACTTTCGGAATGTGGCCTTGAGCCGATAAGGAGTAGCAAAGATCGTCAAACTTTGGATTATGACCGCTTCCGGCAAACATCAAATAAGAGGTGTTAAATGGCAAAATCCTTAAGTTATTCCTGCTTGAATTTTTAGTGCCGTTTCCAGTTCTTTCGGTAGAATTTTTCCATTTATTTTTGCTCTGCGAAGTATTCCCTCGCAAGCCGTCGCACTCAAAGAGTATTTCGGGTGCGGATTTTCCTCCAAAATCTGCGATAAGGTAGATTCTTTTACGTCTTTGGGCGACTCCCCAATACCGAGCATCGAATATTCGCCATGCGAGAGAAAAATTTTCTCCCATGATAACTCCAGCAGGGGTCCATTTTTCAGGTTTAGGAACAATAAAGTTTTCATCGGCAATTTTGCAGATTTCTTCGAGGATAATTCTAAAATCCTCTCCATGATTTGAGCTGAAAACTCCGGGAACATTTTCCCAAAATAGTATTCGAGGTTTGATTTCTTCATTTTTACGTCCTTTGTTGATTTCATTTTTTCTAACTTCCTTTATGATTCTTATCATTTCCATGAACAAATTTGATTTTTTGCCACAAAGTCCTTGCCGTTTTCCTGCAACACTCAAGTCCTGACATGGACTACCGCCGCTAATAATGTCGGTAAGTTCAAGCTCGTTTCCGCTTAAAGCCCTAATATCTCCCAAGTGTTTCATTTCAGGAAAACGCTCTTTGGTAACCGCTATCGGCAAAGGTTCGATTTCACTCGCCCAAACCGGAATAATTTCATATTCTTTGGCAGACAAAGGGAAGCCTCCTATTCCGTCAAAGAGGCTTCCGAGCGTTAGTCTTTCTCTCATTTTTTCATCTCTCGATAAAGTCAAGATTGCTTATTAAGCTTCTCGCATCATGGATTTTTTCTTTTACCCATGAGCTTTCAAGAGAATTTATGGCATAAAAAATCCTATCTTTCCTCTCTTTGGTGCGATTAAGAGATAGGTAATTGTCTATATCGAGTGCCCATAAATCCACGAGTTTTTTATCTTGACCGAAATTTTCAAAAGTCTTATGTTTTAGCTTTTCGTAAAGCTCGATTGCTAAAAATCGAGCGATACTTTTGTCTGATGTATGAGCGATTTCTTCGGGCTTTATCTCATTTTACCAGCTGCCACCATTAAGCCACGTTGCCGGATGGGGAATAAATCTTCCGTTTTTTTGTTTCCACTGGAATGTTTGCTTCTGATTATTCGTGGCTTCAATCATTTTGGCAACGAGTGCTTCATCAGGCTTGTGAGATTTAAACCATCTGTATGCTCGGTGCTTGCCTTTTTTCTTCGGGTAGTTTTTGTAAAATTCTTCAAATAACTCGCTCAAATTTTTCGAGGGTTTATTTTCGGGTTTATTTTCACTTTCGGAAAAATTTTGAGCAAGAGTATTATCTATACTATATTCTATACTATATTCTCTATCAGGCATCTGGGTGGGGTGGGGTTCGACATCGGTGCATACGTCTGACGTAGCTACATGAGGAGAACGTTCGACATCTGTGCTGACAATAAACCCCCAATTCAGTTTTAAAAATCTTCGTTTTACTTTGATATTGTTTTCGAGATAACCTATTTTTGAAGTCAAATAATTCATTTTTACAAGCTTATTAACCAGCCTTGAAACACTATCTGCTGTAATACCTAAAATTTTAGAAAAGTATTCGTTGCTTGCCGTACACGTTCTGTTGTTTGAAAGAACCCAAACTTCTGACAGTAACACCGCCTCCGTCCACGTTATACTTTTTAAATTTATTAAGTTTATTATTTCTTGGGGTATCCAAATTCCTTTAATTTCGTCCATGATTAAAATCTCCTTTATTTGTTAAAATGGTAAATCGTCATCTTCAAATTCTGTATTTTCCTTATTTTGCTGACTTTTATTGTCTGTAAATGTTTCTTGCGTACCGACTGTTTTTAATCCAATAACCTCTCGCACATTAAAGCCTTTATAGACCTTATCTTCGGTTTTATTTGAATAAAATTTTCCAATGGCGAATATCTCATCACCTGAACAATAGTTAATATAAATCTGCTCTCCAAGTTCTCCGAAAGCGGTACAATCAGCGTAAGTGGGGTTTCGCCACTGCCCTGTTTTTTCGTCCATTCCGTTACTTAGCTTAAGCGTAAAGTGGTAAGTACTACCGAATTTCTCAACGTTTTTGTGGATTCTTCCTCTCATAATAGCTGTATTAACAGCTAAGTTTCTTTCATAAATTAACTTGTCATCATTAAATATTTTTATTTTTCTCAATTTTCTTTCCCTCTTTCAAATATTTTTCAAATGCTTCCAAATCTGATTTTTTCAGCTTATCAAGATTAGGAATTTTCATTTTATCAAGTATTTTTTCAATTTTTCTCCGCCGTGTTTTTGAAGTAATTCTTGTTGTTCGTCATCAGTTAGGTTATCGCTTTCCAAAATTGTTGGATTGTCGATATATTCAATATTTTCTTCTCCTGTATCGAGATCTATATTGATTTTCGATTGGTCTGAAACAACAGCTTGTTGCATATCGGTCGACATTATCCCATATTTTGAAATTAATAGTTTAAGCAAAGTTTTTTCAGCCATTTTATCGAACTGTAAAGCCCAAATTGCATCATTTTTATTGCCACTTTTCTTGTATTTCCGATAACTTTGAGAATATCTCTGTGCATGAGTTTCAACGTCATCGATAGTCCAAAAAACAACTTTTCTGAAGCCGTTTATAAGCTCAATTCCAGCCATATACCCGATAATTTTTAAGTCCTTTCTCTCATTATCAGGTAACCAAGAAATTTCGGGATCACCGACAAAATTGCGTCCTAAAAATTCCCCCTCTCGGACATCTCTTGAGCCGATGTATCGGTATTGTCCAGTCCTAAGTGCGAGTTGAATATATCCCTTAGCTCCAATTTGAAAAGTTGCAACATTTCCGTAAGGAACCGCCCATGCAAAGCCTAAATTCGGGTCAAAAGGCAAGCCCATTGAAGTCGCTTTCAATGCACACGCTAATAATGAATTTCTATCACAATTTTTTAGTGATTCCGAACTTCCGGCAAGACTTGTTAAACTTGTGATAAATTGATTTACTCGCTCTTTATCACCAAGTATGGTATTTAAATATTTTTTTGTATCGTCTTTTGATAGATATACCGACATGGTAGTTTCTTTTGGCATTTTTATTTCCTCCTTAAACTCTTATAGCTACGCTTTTTTCTTTGTAAAACTTTATACCCGGAATATCTATTTCGGGGTTTTTGTGCTTGATTTCAAGAATTTTTTTAGTGTTTACTTCCCTTATTTCAAGCCCTTTAAAAAATAACGGAACGATCTTATTATCTACGATTTCGCACTTTGTTCGTTCTTGAAATAGAAGTCCTTTTAGATACTTTTCTTTATCAAAATCTATTTTCATATGGGCAAGTTTTTCTGCAAGCTTAAATTTTTCTTCGGCTTTCGGTAAATCTCCTTTTTCTTCTAAAACTTTAGCTTCTTCCAGAAGTTCCTGAACCTCAAACATTCTATCTCTATCTGCTTCCTTCAAAAGCTTGTTTTCGTGAGATTTTTTGAGCATATCGTACTTCAAAATTTTGTCTTTAAGGTCTACTTCACACCTTTCGCATATATCGAGCATTTGACGTTCTTTTGACACTATATTTTGGTATGTCTTTTTTGCTGATTCTTTGGCTTCTTTCCAGTAGTCAGCAATCATAGTTTTATGCTTTTTTATAGTTTTTAGCATTTCTAAAGCTTCTTCTAAATCATCTCTATTCTTGATGATTGCATTTTCGGTTAAACTACGTATGTCATTTGATTTTTTCTTAATTTCCACTTCGTTCATATAATCTACTCTCCAAATCTGTAAATTTCTAAACAAGATAAAAAAACAGAGAATTTATCAGAAAGTTCAAAAAGCTGATATTCTCCGTCACCCATTAGTTTTAAAATATATGTTTTTATCACTTTTTCATGCTGGCTTTCATAACCCGATTTATATGCTGACAATTGCACACTCCAAGTGTTTAAATACATTTCACTTGTGGTTTTTAAGTCAAGCAGCACGATACCTTTTTCGGTTTTATACACCTCGTCAATCGTCATTCCATATA
>JAFRJS010000039.1 GCA_017432165.1 Clostridia bacterium
TGCCATGTCCGTTAGTAAAAATATTGATGTTGTATCTTTAGGGCTTTTATGTGTTTTATTAATTTTATTAAGCATGGTGGGAATTCATTTTTATAAGAAAAAAAACATGAATTAAAAATAAGGGTTTTTATTATACAAAAATAAACATTGAATAGGGTAAATAATTAATGAAAATTTTACCCTTTTTTTTATATTTTTTTCAATGCCGTCAACCTAATTTTTTCTAATTTCTCTTATTTTAGTTATTATTAATATATTATTAATTTATTGTCTTTATATGGTGTTTATTTTTCTTTATTTTTAAAATAAGTTTGTTTTTAACTAGTATATTTCATTTAAATGAATATTTATGCTTCATTATTATTTAAACTTTACTATTAAAATCCGATTTAATCAAAGGTCCTTTTATTTTGCTCGTACTATCATGTAATCATGTTGATTTTCAATCGAGTGATATTCATGAATTTGTTAATTTATAGTATAGTAATTTGATTTTAAAAACAGTATTGAAGCAGTATGGATAGTTTTATTAAGGATTGAGGGTATATTATATATTATGCGAGAAAATAACAAACCCTCAATACTATATTGGGGTAACAAATTAATTAATCTTTCTATTTTTTGCGAAAAAATAGAATTTTTGAAAGTTGCTGTAAAATGTTTAAAAAATGAAATAAACAGTATTTTTAATGTTTTTTCATCCCAGTATGGTGTTGTGATGCTTCATGTTTTCTTATTTTAAATCAGCAATTGATAATATTGTAAAACCAGCATCATTCTTTGTAATTGATGAAAAAAGATTTACAAGAGATAGTAAATTTTCATTCAAAGATTATGTGACTTTCTTTTGCGTAAACAAAGGCAGTTCCAATCAAGCAGATCTTGAAGATTTCATCGAAGATGATTTCACCAACAATCTCGAAACAATAACAAGACAAGCACTATCCAAACAAAGAGTATTCATAAATCCACTAGTATTTAAAGAAATAAGTAAAGAATATTTACATTTAATTGGTTATAATAGAAATAATCACTTTTTTAAGGAATACAAAGGTTTTTCGTTTGTATGGTGGTGACGGATCTGATTTTGAAATTCCTGATTTTGAAGAAGTGCGAAGAGATTTTGGAATCAAAGACACACCAAAATACAGAAAACCTGCAATGGCCAAATTTTCATCAATAATGGACTTATTAAATGGATTTATACTCGATGGAATCATAGGAAACTACAAACAAGCAGAATTACCACTCATGCACCAAAATCTTGACAACATTCAAGACTTAATAATCCCAGAAAAATCAATTTTCATATTTGATAGAGGATACAATGCCATGGAACTATACGCAGACATAATGTCCATAAATAGTTATTTTATAGTCAAATTAAAGGATAAAAGCTACATAGACGAACGATACACAATTAAAGAAAACGACTCCGAAATCAAAATCAAACTAACCAAAGACAGAATAAAAAAATTCCACAACCCCTCATTAAAAGAAGAATATGGAAAAGAAGAATATCTAAATCTAAGAATACTAACCATTGAACTAGATAATGGAAAAACAGAAACATTATTAACAAACATTTTCAATAAAGAGTTCCAAATCGAAGATTTTAAAGAACTCTATAATTTACGCTGGGGAATCGAAACCAACTACAATACAATGAAAAACAGACTAAACATCGAAAATTACAGCGGCAAAAAAAGAATAACAATAGAACAAGACATATATTCAAAATTCCTAAAATATAACGTCTTCCAACATTACGAAAACTACTTCAACATACTAATAAACAGAACGCAACGACAAAAAGGAAAACTTGGACTCTTCAAGGTAAATCAAGCACACTTAATTCGAAAATTAAAAAAATATTTGCCTATAATGATTTTAAACCCAACACCAGAAATAATACGAACTTACACAAAAAATCTGATAATTTCCTGCACGAAATCCCCAAACAAATCCACGAAAAAACAGACAACAAAAAGAAACCCTAAAAAACAGAGAAAATTCAATCTGAACTACAGACCAACATAAAA
>JAFRJS010000040.1 GCA_017432165.1 Clostridia bacterium
ATCGGCGGTTTTATAGGTGCATTTACAGCAGGTTCAGCGGCAGGAAAAGTTTCACAAACAATTACAGATGAACTTATTGAAGATGACAGCAAAGAAATGTTGAGAATTTTGGAAAAAGAATTTAATGGTGTTGCTACAGATTATTTGCTGAATAAATCTGTAGGTGAAAAAGTTGCAGACAGATTAAAAGAAAAACTTGACGGCGGCAACAAATTGAAAGATATGTATGCGTCGATTAATCGCTACAGTTTTGCAAGAAATTTGCTCGAAAGTTGTGCTGAACCTGTTGTAAGAAGTCGCAAAAAAATTTATTTGCCTTCGACTGAAAGCTATGTTCAAGGCTTGAAAAAAGTTTTAGAAAAAGATTCTCAAGAATCAAATGATTCAAAAGAATTGTATGAAGTTGCTATAAATTGTTACCATAAAGGCGATTTTTCAAATGCGATAAATTTATTTACACAGGTTATAGAATCGAATCAAAATAATAAAGAGGCATATCGTTATCGTGGATATTGTTACAGAAAAATTGGGCGACACGATAAAGCTGATTTTGATTTAAAAAAATCTGGTGAAATTTAAAAATAAAAAAATAGTGCGGTGTGTGGTGCGTGCGCTTTACAGAAAAAAATTACTCCGGCAGTTTGTCGGAGTTTTTTTGTGTAGAAAATAATCTTACTGAAGACGACCAAAAACTCTGCAACTTTTAAATTGAAAATTTGCCGACCATTGCCGAAGAAAATTTTTCAAAAATTTACCGCGACTTTCGACAAAATCACAAACCGAAAGAATTTTTCAGCTACAGCAGTTGGGAAATTGTGGACGGCAAACCTGTTTATTTTTCAGATAGCAGGGGCGATTGTAAGTGCGGCGTGACTGTTCCAAAAATTTTTTCGGAGGAACACCAAATGCTTTGTCAGGAAGATTTGAATATCGTGAGCGTTCAGAAAAAAATTTACAATCCCGGCTGCACACTCAACGACATAAACAGCTTAAATGTAATCCTGCCGTTTTGGTTGTACCTTCATCTCAGCTACGCTTGTAAGTTATTTTTGGACGCAGGCTTGAAAGTTCAATTTATTCTTCTGCTTATCGGCAAGACAGGCAGTCTGAAAACTTCGACTTGTGAAACTTTTGCAGAACCGTTCAACGAAGGCGCAATGCTCCGTTTTGAATCTACCGCCATCGCTCTTGAAAATTACCGCGAGGAATGTATCGACCAGATAATGATTGTTGACGATATAAAAAAATTTTCAAGACGACAAAATCCTTTCCAAATAAAAAAAAATTTTTGCGAAAAATAATTTAATCTATACAAAAAGTTTTTCATTGACTTTAATCTATACAAAAAGTATAATCACAAAAATTTTAAAATTTTTAAGAAAGTGGCGGTAGAAATGGGTTTTGGACGACCGAAGGCTCAAATTCCAAGACAAAAACAGCTTAATCTCAGATTGACAGATTTTGAATTTAAAAAAATTGCAAGAGTCGCGAAAGAAAAAAATTTGACAAAAACTGCGGCAATTTTGCAGGGAATTGATTTGCTGGAAAAAAATAAACCTCAGCGTATGGCTAACATCAAAGAACTTTTGAAAGCCAGAGGCAAACATTTTGATGACGACTACGACGATTAAAAAAATTTTTGCTCGAACAGAAAAAATTTTGTTCAGAGCATTTTTTTTGAAAATTTTGCAGGAAATTTTTTTGCGTTGTGGAAATTGTTTTTGAAAATTTTTTTGGAGATGATTTTATGGCTGAACTTTTAAAAAATCCGACTTGCAAAGTCAAAGTTAATGTTTATCTCAATCGCGACGGAAATATTTTGCAGGACGGTGAAACTGTCGCAGGTCAAAAAACTATAACTTTTTCCGGTTTCGACAGCAATATTCCGGTTGATGAGCTGATTAACACGGAAAATTCTTCCGCACTTCACAATGGCGTTGCTGGCTTGATGTGGCTTTTGAGCGGCACGGACGAAAATTTTGATACGATGGTTGAAAAAATTACTACTGAAGTTGTCGAGGAATAAAAATTTTTTTGAGGTGATTTGTTGAACAATAATGTTGACGATTATATTTCTAAAGGAAAAGAATTTTTTTATTCAGGAAATTTAAGTAAAGCAAAAAAATATTTTGACAAAGCTGTTGAAATGTCATCAGATAAGGTAAAAATTTGTATTGAAATTGGAAAATTCTGTTTTGATGAAAATAATGATTTTTCACTTGATAATGAACCATATTTAATAAAAAAAGCAGAAAAAATTTACAGTATAGCAGAAAATTATTTTGATATAGCTGTAAAATTATCTGACAATAAAATAAAAATTTATTTTGAAATTGGTATGTTATTTAAAACAACTTGTGAATATATAACAGAAAAATATTTTAATAAATCAATAAAAAAATCTTTAAATAAAGCGGAGTATTGTTTCAAGATTGGCAAATTTTATTTTTCAGGTAATCAAGCAGAAGCTGAAAAATATTTTAATAAAGCTATTGAGTTTGCTGTGAATAAATCCAAATTTTGCATTGATATTGGAAAATTCTGTTTTGAAATTGCTAAATGCTCCAAAAGTATTTTTTTTAAAGAACAATATCAATTGAATTATTATGAATCAGCAGTAAAATATTTTGCTATGGTATGTGAAATAGATTCCAACTATAGCAAATCACGCTACTGGATTGGGAAATGTTGTTTTGAAGAAGCTGAAATTTATTCTAGTGATTCTTATTTTTACTCTGAAGAATATTATAATTTGGCAGAAACACATTTTGCAAAAGCGCGAGAACTTGGCTATAAAGAAAATGGAGATCTTGAAAAAGCTGAGAAAGATTTAAAAAAAGTTCGTGACAAAATTTAAAAATTTCAAAAAAAAATTAACTCCGGCAGTTTGTCGGAGTTTTTTGTTTGTAGAAAATTTTTTGTTTGCCACATATTAAAATCGGACGCAGAATTTTCTATCGCTTGCGAGCTGTTGAAGAATGGTTGCGCGAACAAGAATTTCACAGCGTTGCACCTGATAATTCGCCGAAATTTATTGCCGTCGCCTAGTCGGCTTGAACCTACCATTGCCATTATTTTGCGGAGTTTCAATGAAACTCTATTTTTATTTATTGAAAGGAGGAAATTTTTATGCAAAAAAAGATTGAGCAACGCGGAAAAAATACTTATTTGCTTACAGTTGCCGATGGATATGACGAAAAAGGCAAGCAGATTGTCAAAACAAAAACAATTCACGCCAGCAGTCAACGTGAAGCTGAAAAAGCCTATATTGAATTTGACGCTGAAGTTAAAAATAATTTGGTTGCTTATACCGGAAAATTGAAAATTACTGATTTTGCGCGGCAATGATTCAGAGATTACTGTCAAAAAGAACTTGCTCCAAAAACTCAAGCGAGTTACAAAAATCATCTTGAAAAAAGAATTTTGCCTACTCTC
>JAFRJS010000041.1 GCA_017432165.1 Clostridia bacterium
GGAATGAAATTCCCTCATGGTTTTAAAATTGCTTGCAATTTTGCCGAGCGGTAGCGCTGGAAAATTTTTGAAAAAAATTTGGAATTTGGAAAAATGGGGGGGTACTACGACCCCCCCTAGTAGGTCATTGGTCAAAACCATAATTGCACCCCCTAACTCCTTGCTATTAAAGGTTTATTTTCTTGACCAAAAAAAAAAAAGTAATTGGTCAAAAACGACTAAATGTGTATAAGTTTGACACTAATACAAAAAAGTGATACACTAAAACACATAAAATTATGGAGAAAATAAATGGCAACAGATAAAAAAAGAGTGCAAATAAGTATGACGGAGGAAATTGCGTCTAAGTTTGATGAATTGACCGAATTTTATGGTTTGAGTAAATCAGGGCTATTTGCTGTTTTAATCAGAGAAGATTATGAACGGAAAGGGCTCGAAGAAAAATAAAAAAGAGCCACTGGTAATGGCTCTCTAAGTTTTTTAAGTTAAGGTAATTATACTATATGGTAGATGAAAAAGCAAAGAAGGTAGACAGCAGAGCTAGAAATTGGTCTTTAGTTGTTTATCCTGAAAGTGCGCCTGCAAATTGGCGTGATATTTTAGATGATTATCATATTCCTTGGGTTGAAAGTCCGCTACATGATAAAGATATTAATCCTGACGGAGAAATAAAAAAAGCGCATTGGCATATTGGTTTGTTTTTTTCTGGTAAAAAAAGTTATGGGCAAATATTAGAAATAACTAGTAAACTTAATTGTCCTAATCCTCAAGTTATGAAGAATGCTAAAGGACAAATAAGATATTTTGCTCATTTGGATAATCCAGAAAAATATCAGTATAAACCAAGTGATATTATTGCTCATGGTGGAGCTGATATAAGAAAATATTTAACAGCTACTGGTGGAGACAAAATTAAATTACTTGCCGAAATGCAAGATTGGATTGACGAAACAGGTTGTACTGAATTTCATGAGTTAGCAAGGTATGCAAGGAATGAAAGATTTGATGATTGGTACGATATTATTGTTAATCAATCAACAGTGTTCTTAAATGCATATATAAGGTCTAAAAGACATGGAAGTTTTGAAAAAGTTCAAAAAGAGAATAAAAGAAATTAGGAGTTGATTTAATGAATTTTATACTAATAGTTATCACATTAATATTTGTGTTCGCATGGATTGCTGTTTATAAAGATGATAAAAAAAACAAAGAAAAAAATAAAGATGATGAAGTTGTAAATATAGGAAAATCGCTAAATTTTGTTAATCGATTAGGTATTTTTATAGGTGTTTTGGGTTTTTTATTTAAATTTATTGGTTCAATAGCTTTTGATAATTCATTTCGTTTATTGTCAGCAATTGATATTTTTGGTAGTGTCTTGTTGTTTATTTGTGCATTTTGTTTCTTATTTTCATTTTTACGATGGCTATTTGTACGTTTATTCCTTTAATTTTTAGAAAATATTAAAGGAATATTCAAGCGTTTAACGCTTCTTTCTCTTTCCTAGTAGGAAGTCATGCTGACAAGCACGGCAGAGTCTCCGCATGAAATGCTCTCAATGAAATTGCCAGCGGAGCTTTTTCGAGGGACGAGAAAAACAAGAACAAAAGAGACGGGCAACCGTCTCTTTTGCTTGCTTGGGGTCTGGGGCAAACGCCCCATTTTGGCAACTGCAGTTGCCAAAGCTTTCCGCAGGAATCGTCAGACAGACCTTACCTTTATGAAATAAAGTCTAGTAAGTTATTATACTTCGTTATTATACTTCGATGCCGTTTATCCGGAACGTAAGTACGGCAGAGAGGACATAAACAAAGAGACTGGTGAGATACAAAATTAATTATAAAATGGGAAGTGGGTGCTCAAAATGAGCGCCCTTTTTTGTTGTCGGCTAGCCGACTTCTGATACATTTTTTTAAGCACAGAAACCACCCAATTTTGGAGTGGTGTGTAAGTGCGCATTGCTTTAAAAATGGCAATGAAAAAAACCCAAAGAAAATCTTAAAGGCGCACTTACACATCAAATAAATTGATGTCGTGCTAAACCCTAAAAACCTGTATAAGAAGTTGCCTTTGGCAACAACAAAAAAATAGACTATGGGGATTGGGGCAACGCCCCAAAAATAAAAAGAATCGTCTGAAACGAGGAACAAACTAAAATGTAAATTTTAGGTGTGACC
>JAFRJS010000042.1 GCA_017432165.1 Clostridia bacterium
TATTCGCAGCAGGTCCGCATTTTATTCAATAGCTTCATGCTGCGGTGCGGGAATGCTTGTATTTCAAATGATGCTTAATGTCTTTGGAGTTGTGGATATTTTGCCTCTTACGGGTGTTACGCTTCCGTTTATAAGTTTAGGCGGTTCCAGTTTAATTTCTGTTTGGGGGATACTTGCCTTTATAAAAGCATCTGATGAGAGGACATACGCCATAAAAAGATAAGATTTGAGGTGAAAAAATGAAAAACACGCGGTATCGTTCTATTATTATATACATAGTGGTATGCTTCTTTTTTGCTGGGATTGGTTTTTTTCTTTTTGAATTTATAACAAATTCCAGGCAGTGGGCTTTTTCGCCTGTAAATAGGCATCTTTCCGAGGGAAACATGTCCGGCGGGAAAATCCTTGACACAAATAATATTATCTTGGCTCAAACATTGGACGGAAAGAGAATTTATAACGAAAAAGAAGATATAAGAAAAGCAATGCTTCATGCGGTTGGAGATGGTTCTGTTTTAATTCCGACATCGGTGCAAAGCAGATATAACAGCGAACTTTTTGGCTATAATCCCGTTATTGGTTTTGGTGCGCCGCATGTTTTTGATATAAACCAAAATATAAAACTTACTTTGGACAGTGAAATATGCGCAAGGGTATCTAAAAATTTTAAAGATAAAAAAGGTGCTGCGCTTGCTTATAATTATTTAACCGGTGAAGTTTTGTGCATGGTAAGCCTTCCGACGTATGATGTTAACAGTCGCCCGACTTTGGATGAAAATATCAAAGATAAGTACGAGGGTATGTACATTAACCGCGCTATTTCTTCTTCGTTTACCCCGGGGTCTATTTTTAAAATTTTTACCACTGCGGCGGCGCTTGATTTAATTCCCGATGTAGAAAAAAGGACTTTTGAATGTAAAAAAGTAAAAATTATAGATGGCGAAAAAGTAGCGTGTATGTCAAGCCACGGAAAAATAAATTTAAAAGACGCTATGTCTAAATCGTGCGATATTGTGTTTAGTGACATAGCCATAGAACTCGGAAAAGAAAAAATGAAATCAAAAATGGAAGAATATGGGCTTAATGCCCCGGAATATTTTGATGGAATGCAAGTTATAAGCAGCAGTTACGATGTAAATGATGCTTCAAAAGCGGAGCTTGGGTGGTCGGGAATAGGCCAATCAAAAGATAAAGTTAGTCCGCTTTATATGCTAAAAGTTATGGGAGCAATTGCAAATAAAGGAATTCATGTGGAGCCGTTTATTGTTAAATCTGTATTTACGGATTCGTCGGGGGAATATCATAATAATTCCAAAAATTTGTCAAAAAGAATGTTTAGTGAAACCACTGCAGAGTCTTTAAAAGAAATAATGAGATATACAATGAAAAATCAGTATAAAGATTCAATGTTTGGTGGAATTCAAATGTGTGCCAAAACAGGAACTGCAGAGGTGGGAGAAGATAAACTGCCGCACGGTTGGATGGTAGGATTTTCTTACGATAAAACTTTTCCCGTAGCCTTTTCTGTTATAGTGGAAAATGGTGATTTTGGTATAAAGTCTGCTGGCCCAATAGCTGCGGATATGATAAAAGAGTTTCACAGCGCTTTTAAAGCAGGAAAATATGAAAAAAAATAAATTTAAAGAATCTTGACTTGTTTTAAATTTTAATATATTATAAAGAATGTAGCTTAAAAATTTAATTTATTAATTAAAAAGGGGGAAATTTTATGGGCGAAAATTTAGTTCAGGCGGAAAATGTTATTGAAGATAACACCAGGCCTTTAGAAAAAGAATGTGTTTTAAAAGTAACAAATTTAACCAAGCGTTATGCTCGTAAAAATGCAGTAGATAACATTAATATTACTATCAACAAAGGGGATATCTACGGCTTTATAGGTAAAAACGGCGCCGGAAAAACAACTACCATGAAAATGATAGTCGGGCTTTTGTCGCCAACTTCCGGAAGCATAGAACTTTTTGGAGATACAAAATTAATTAAAGGATGTAAAAGAGTAAGCACGGTTATAGAAAACCCCGCTTTTTATCCATATATGAATGCACGTCAAAATATTGAGGTTCAGCGCATTTTAAAAGGCGTGGAAGATAAAAGTATAACAAACGAACTTCTTGAACTTGTGGGATTAAAGGAAGCCGGCAGAAAAAAAGCCAAGAATTTTTCACTAGGTATGAAACAAAGACTTGCTATTGCCATTGCATTGGTTGGGGATCCAGAATTTTTAATTCTTGATGAACCGATAAACGGTCTTGATCCGGTGGGAATTAAAGAAATCAGAGATCTTATTTTAAAACTTAATAAAGAAGCAGGAATTACGGTCTTTATTTCCAGCCATATTTTGGGCGAACTTAATAAAATGGCCACAAGATACGGCGTTATTAACGAAGGTAAACTTGTTGCAGAGTTTGATGCCGATGAACTTTCAGAAAGAGTTAAACCATGTATAAAAATACTGGTTAATAACCCGGAAAAAGCAGTGGAAGTTATTAAAGAAAAATTTGGGGAACTAGATATTAAAGTAAATGATAACACTGTCTGTATTTATGAAAATATAGATAATTTTGTAGAGCTTAAATCCGCATTGGTGGATGCTGAAATTATAGTAAGTTCTTTTACAAAAGAGCAAGAAGACTACGAAAGCTATTTCTTAGCATTAATGGAAGGAGAAGTTTAATATGGGTAAATTAATAAAAGCAGATTTTTATAAAATTTTACATACAAAGTATTTTTATATTTGTGCGGCTCTTTCGGCTCTTATGGCGGTATTGAGTGTTTATGCTTATAATATAACTGTTTTGGAAAGTTACGGAATTTACGCAAGTTTCTTAAATTTAAACTCATCAAAGGCCATACTCGAAGGGTTACCTGCATTTGGAACATTTTTAACAATAGTTATATCGCTTTTTATCCCTTCAGATTTTAGTTATGGAACAATAAAAAATACTATTGCATCAGGCGCGAATCGAATAAGCATCTATTTTTCAAAAATGACAGTTTCTTTAACTATGCTTCTCATCTATGCATTTATTTGTTGTGCGGCATCATTTACTACTGGTAGTATAATTTGGGAAGTTGGGGAATATACCAGAGAAATATATATTGACTTACTACAATCCATATCATTTTACTTGTTTGCTTATTTAGCACTTGTAAGTTTTTACATTATGGTGGGCTTTTTAGTAAGAAGATCAGGTATTACAATAGCAATTAATATAGGTATTCCTTTGGTAGAATTAGTTTTGTTTAAATTTATTAATTACGCACTTGTCACTTGGCTTAAAATTGAAGATTTCACATTCAACGACTATTTACCGAGCACATATGTTTCTAAAGCTTTAAATTTTAGTACTTTAACGAGCCAAGAAATAAACACAGGTTTAATAGTTTGCGGAGCGTGGATTTTGGTGACCACAATAATAGGAATTATAACGTTTAAATGCAGAGATATTAAATAGTTTTATTAAATAAAAATTTTAAAGAGCAGCTTAATGTGCTGCTCTTCTGCTTTTTTAAAATTTTCGAATAATTTCGATTATATTTCGTTGAAGCCAAAAAGGAGTGTGATTTAGAATATAAATAGTAAAGAATATAAAAAAAGGAAGGGCTTAAAATGGATATTAAGAATTTATACGAAAAAAATTTTTCGTCGCTCAGAAAAACTGTTTTTTATAATTTAGTTAAAACCCAAGATGAAGGGGAAGATAGTTTTGGAATTCAGATTGTGACTAAAACGGAGAACTACGAAGAAAAAGAAATTATAAAGGATATTTCACAAAAAGAAGATTTTGTAAAAAAAATGATCAAATATCTGTACGAGAACGCAGTGGATACCACGCACTTTAAAGATGTAATAGATGACTACATATTAAAAATGGAAAGAATTTAAAAAATTTAGAAAAAGGGCCGAAAGGCCCTGTTTTTTTGAGTGGTTAGCTTGACAAATCATGGGATCTACTGTATAATGTTAATTAAAGATTTTAAAAAAGCGAAAAAAATATTATAATTATTTAAATAAAAAGAGGGGTATGTTATGTTTGAATGGTTATTTAGTTTTCTGTGTCCTATAGGAAGACCCGTAGAAACTTATGATGAGGCTTTAAATATTGCCCAAACTGCAATACATGAAAAAATTCCGGATTATGACACATCGAATCAAATAATTAGTTTATCATACGATGACAAAAAAGGAGTTTGGCACTTTAGGTATTTTACAAAGCATGAGCCGGGAGAATATTTATTCGGCGGAATAGGTCCGGGCGTGGATATTAGAAAGTCTGATGGCAAAATTACCTTTTTAAAAGGTCAAAAATAATTAAAACAGAAAAGGAATGTCATTATGTTTACAACAAATTACCACCAGCAATATGAAATAAATTTAAATCAAAATCAAGAAGAAAAATTAGAAATTGTCAATACCGACTTTGAAATTGGGTACGAAATTCCAGAAGAAATTGTTTTTAGAGATCGTTGTTTTAATATATTCTTTTTTGATAAAAACGGAAACCATAAAAAACTTGAATGTTATCCCACTAAAGTTAAAACTATACCTGCAAAATATATTAAAGACTATGCAATCTATTATCGTCCAGATAAGATAGGTCATATTTGGGAAGTTAAAAATTCTAAATTTATTTATGATATGAAGCAAAGATTAGATGATGATGAAGCAATGGTTGATAATTTGAATAATTCTAAGCATTACATTTTGCCATTTAAAGATAATCTTATTGAAATAGTTGCAGTTAATACAAAAATTAAAACACTTGATAATTCAAAAACATTTAATGATTCACTACTATATCGCAGTATTAAATCTCCGAGAGAACAAAAAATAATAAATTGGTCGTTATTTAAAGGACTTGAGGTTGTATTTGAAGGCCATAACATACAAGATGCTATCGAAGTTAAAACATCAGATTTTGAAACTTGTACCACTCCTTTAGAAGAATTTATTTTTAACGGTAATGACCTAATAATATATCTTGATGACAAAAATGAAATTAGGCATAAAATAACATTTAAAAATTGCAAAAAAATAGAATTTACCAATGTTGATTGTGCACGTTGCCTTACAAATTATTATTATGGTTCCGAAACTTATAGACATATTTTGGAAGATGAAAAATCTGATATTATTCAAAAACTAAAAGAATATGTAAAAAACCCATCAGAACTTGAAAAGTTACAACATGTAAAACATTTTGCGCTTCCACTTCAAGATAATCTTATAGAAATAGTGGCTGAAGATATATCTGTAGAGCGAGTTAACTAAGTTAAACTTACACTGAAAAAAATAATTGAAAAGGAGAATTAAAATTATGTTTACAACAAATTACCACCAGCAATATGAAATAAATTTAAATCAAAATCAAGAGGAGAAATTAGAAATTGTTAAGCCGAACCTTGAAATAGGCTATGATATACCGGAAGAAATTGTCTTTAAAGATCGTGGTTTTTATATATTCTTTTCCGACAAAAATGGAATTCAAAACAAACTGGTAAGCGGGCTTATTAAACTTAAAACCACACCGGCGAATTATGCAAAAGAACATACAGACTATTATAGCCCGGAAAAAGTTGGCCATATTTGGGAAGTTAAAAACTCTAAACTTATAAGAGATATGATTCAAAAAGTAAGAGATTACCAAATGGTTGATGTTTTAAAAGAATCTAAGCATTATGTTTTGCCTTTAAAAGACAGTCTTATTGAAATAGTTTCGCTTGGAATAAGAGTCAGACCAATCAATGGTTTCCAATTGCCTATTGATTCTATACGCAGAAAAATTAGGGCTATAAATGAACAGGAGCTAAATTGGAGGCAGTTTAACGGGCCGAAGGAAACATATAATAATCGGCTTATACGAGATGCAATTGAGATTAAAACATCAAATTTTGAAACTTGTACGACACCACTGGAAGAATTTATTTTTAATAGAGATGGCATAACCATGTATCTTGACGATAAAGATGAGATTAGGCATAAATTATTGTTTAGAAATTGCAAAAAAATAGAACTTACAACTATTGATTGCGCCAATTATCTTACAAATTATTATTATGGCCGGAACACATATTGCCATATTTTAAAAGACGATCATTCCGGCATTATTAGGTGGCTTAAAGACCACACGAAAGATGCATTTGAACTTGAAGCGCTGAAATATGCCAGCCATTTTGCGCTTCCGCTTCAAGATAATCTTATTGAAATCATAGCCGAAGATGTATCTCTTTATCGTTAAATTCACCACAAAATAAGAAAAAGGAGAAAAAGGAGAAAAAGTAGAAAATTATGTTTTGCCATGAAATGATATCTTATTCAAAACTGGCTCTTTGGGTTCAGATGTATAATGTTTTTTCGTCAGAGCCTATAAATTCAGCGGAAAAAGCAAAAGAATCAGGAGAATATATAGCGCACAAATTGTTTGATGGGATAATTGATTTTAGCAGATATCCCAATATAAGAGTTACTGACTATGGGCAAGATTGGTGTATAGCTTTTTCGCTTCCCAGAGTTCCGGAGCGAGATCTTGGGAACGGATTTATAAAATGTACTGCTCGTTTAGGAGGCGGTGGCCCTGAAATCCATTTAGACAAAAACACGGGTAAAATAGTACGTTGGGGCTTACAAAAATAAAAATTTTAAGAAAGAAGAAATTAATGTGATGTGTTCAAGTGAACATTTTAGTGATGTTTATAAAGATTATTCGAGAGATAAATTTTATATATATGGAAATGATAGACATTTTTGTGGCTATAATTTATTGGAGTCCGGAATTCTAAAACCCATAATTGAGATGTTAAATCCTATATATCCTGAATTTTTATCTTCCAATTATTATAATTCTCTTATTGATAATAGTTCCTCAACCGCTTTGCTTGAAAATTCAGAAGTAAGCAAAAATAATCTTTACGATGATTATCATTACGCTTTTATGGGAATGCCTTATACACTGGAAGAAACCGAATTGGAAAATATAAGATTAGGTAAAACACTTTTAAGAGTTAACGACAAAAATCATCAAATAATTTATACAGTGAGTAAATCCGGAGATTGGTATGTGTTTAAAAATTTTTCATTAGTAAAGGGTAATTTTGGCCACGAAAAGAATTGTACAAAACTTTTATTAAGATCAGTATGGTGTGTAAAGCAGCTTCCTGATATAAAAAAGTTTGATATGGTTGTACCTAATGTAACAAAAATGGACGATGTTATAAATATAGACCCAAGCTTCAGATATTTTGAAGAAAACGGCGTTCTATACAGCACTCATACTTTTGCCGATGAAAAAAGCACAAGAATTAGTATCGAGTATAAAAAAGATAGCATGGGTATTTACAGAGTTTCAAATGTTGTAAGAGTTCAGGAAGGATACAATTTGCCATATTTACTCCCGATAGATAGGCAGCTTATAGACCCAAATTATGTTCCGCCGACTGATGAAAATCCCGGCTGTAACGTGATGTGATGTCAACAAATAAAACAAGGAGAAAATTAAGATGCTAAACAAAATAATATCAACAACAATAGGATTGTGTATAAGTATGCCGGGATGGGTATCAAGTTTATTCAGTCCACCATTGCCTGTAAGAACATCAGAGCAAGCGTTACTCATAGGTAGCCATGTTGCTCATGAAAAATTTCCAAACGTGAATTATAACAAATACAGACTTTTTGTGGCAGATGGTGATAATAAGCCTCATATAATGGGAGGATTATGGTGTGTATATTATGAACTTGTAGATGAAAATGGAGAAATTGCTGATGTTTTAGGCGGTGGCGGGCCGGAAATACATATAAGAAAAACAGATGGGAAAATAGTATATATTAATTTGCAAAGATAAAAAATTTTAGGAAGTGGTGTTTACGATGAAGCGTATATTAGCATTAGTTATTTTATTTGGTGGGTTAATTAATATTTTTTGTGGTAGTCACGTTATGGCTATTGGGAAAGAGATAAATTTGGAAGTATTAGAAGGTGAGGTTATAGATGCCGATTACTTTCAAAAAGTTTTAGATGATAAACTTAATGGGGTCGTTACAAACCTCCCCGTTCCTATATCATTTTTAGAAAATATAGTGAAATATATGCGTGAAAATAATTTAAAATTAGCTCCTGGTTTTTATAAATTTTACCAAGGGTGGCAATTTGAAGATGGCAAATTTATTAAAAAAGGTTTTATTTGGGACATTAAACGTGAGGTATTTAAATTTCAAAAAATATATTAATTAAAGAAAAGAGGTTTTTATATGCCAATTTTAAAAGTGGCTTCTTTTTTGGCGGGTTTAGCACATGTTGGTTTGATGAATTTAACATCAACGCCGGTTACCACAGAACAACAAGCTATTTTGTTGGGTACAAAAGCCGCGTGTGCAGTATATTCCGGGATAGTTGATTTTGATCGGCTTTCCGTTATAAAAGTTAGAGATATGGGCGATGAATGGCACGTTTGGTTTACTGAACCACCTAGTTTACCCGTTGTGGAGGAAAACGGATTTATAAAATGTACTGTTCGTTTAGGCGGAGGGCCTGAGATCCGTATTAACAAATCGACAGGTAAAATAGATTGGCGTTTGACAAAATAGAAGTTTGTAGTTAAAAAAATTTATGATGCGGTTACTAAGAAGCGTATGTTGGCATTGATTATTTTGTGAAATAAAAAGGAGAAAATTTATGTTTACAACAGTTTATCAACAACCAGAAGATATATATTTAAAGCAAGAACAATTTGACATAATCATGCCAAATATAAAATTTAGTGATTTTTCTCTAGAAAAATTTAAATGTGCTGATTATGAAATCACAATTGTACTCTCTGATGCTTCAGGTAAAAAAATTGAAGCAAAATTTGGATATATAAAGTCTACACTTACACCAAAAACTTTGGCTAAAGACAAATTAAATTTTTATAATCCAGAATTACTTGGTTGTATGTTTAAAGTTAATAATTCTAATTTATTAAAAAAACTAATAAGAGAAACATGTGATGACTTAGAACTCAAAACTTTAAAAAACGATGTTACTCACTATGTTTTTCCACTAAAAAATATGGTCCTTGAAGTCATTGCATATACTGATGGCATTAAAATAACTTCATTAAACTGATTAAAAAGGGGAATAAGTATGTTTACAACATCGTATCATCTAACAACAGATGATGTTAAAAAGATTGAAAGCGAAGAAAAAATTGAAATTTTTATGCCTGAACTTGAATTTGAAACTACACCGCTTGAAGAAATCCATTATGATGGAGATAACTTAGTAATGTACATTGACGACGAACATGAAGTTCGACATAAGATTACATTTAAAAACTGTGTAACATTAAGATTGCTTGCATATGATTGTGCTAAAACGGTTACGAACTATTATAAGAAAAAACTAAAACCTGGATTTTTCATTATGGAAATCAAAAACTCTAACCTCATAAAAAGTTTAAAATCAAATGCTACTAACGATTTAGAATTAAAAAAACTGGATAATGTAAGGCACTTTGCATTTCTCCTATTAAGCGACCTTATAGAAATGGTAGCCGAAGATATATCCATCAAAAAAGCACCAGTTGATGGAGACCTTTAAATAGTTTTATTGCCAAAAAACCTTATAAAAAATAATGAATTTTAATTGAACTATTTTGTGAAATAAAAAGGAGAAATTTTTAATATGAGATTATTTAAAAATTTTTTATCGGCGATGCTGAGTATAGGAATAATTCTTTCGTTTGCTCCTTCAGTATTTGTTTTTGCTGAAGGTGGTACTGTGGCATCGGAAACAAGAGCTTCAGAAATTCCAACAAATTTAGAAGAATGCTGCCAGAAACTTGATGAAATTCTCAGCCAAGAAGTGAAAGATAAACTAAAAGCAAGCTCAGATAATGATCTTGGCAAATTTCATATGGGATTAGGTTTGTGGATACGAAATAATTGGATTTATCCATGCGAAAATGGCAAGATAGCTGAGTTGCTTTATGATAATGGTTGCTCGTCTGCCGATGAAATGTCCGGTATAATACTGAGAAATTATCGCCACTATTTGATAACGGGAGAAAGCGCAGAATCGGTTAAAGATTTGGTAATAAATTATTGGTTTGATTTTTGGAGACGTTTTTTCCCTGAAATGAAAAGAGAAGAGATGCAAAGAAAAATAGAAAAAGCCATACAATACAATCTTGCGCATAAAAACGAAAGTACACTTGATGCCTTGTTTCGCTGGATTGTTGGCTGTTTTAAATAAAATAAAGTATAGTTTTTCAAAATTTATGAATTTAAAGGCTGGGAAAGACTCTATATAAATGAAGAAACTATGGGTAGATATGGAACAGAAAAGATAGTGTGGAAAATCGCTGTGCAGGTAAGAAAATAATAAAGTCATTACTGACAGTAAATTATTAAAATCATAGCTAAAAAGAAAGAGGTAAAAAATGGCATATTTAATTTTAAGTTTACTTTTATCGTTAATTGGCGGAGGACATCATTTAGCAACAGATGAATGCGCTATTGATGTTGCTATGGCGCAAAACCAACCCCCAATTTTGTGTTTTACTGCTGATTTAGCTAAATCCGGAGAAGAATTTACCGGTTATAAAATCACAAAAAAAGATGACAAAGTTTATATTTCGCTTTATTCAAATTTGTTTAATGTGTTTTCAAGTAAGTTTTGCGGAACCTTCAATTATGACTTGCCCGATAATGTTAATGAGATTTACCTTTGTGGGAAAAACGAGGGAGATATAAAGTTAATATGGCGCCGAAGTTAGCTATAATTTTTTAAAAAATCAGGAGAATACGTAATGCTGAGCATAATGCAAAATCAAGATATTAATAACGAAAATATCGCAACAGAAAAAGCAAATGAATTTTGGAATAATATATACATCAGCTGCGAAAGAAGCAAAATAAAATACGATAATTGGTTAGATTTATTCCAAGAAATCATAAAAAACTGCCAAACGCCTATCATTGATTTGGGATGCGGAATTGGTAACGATACTTTGTATTTGATTGAAAAGGGGAAAAAGGTAATCCCCTGCGATTATTCAATCAGTGCAGTAAAAAACATAAAAAATAATTTTCCGGAAATAGAAAAAGCAGAGCGCTTTGATATGGCGAAAGGGCTTCCGTTTGAAGATAATTTCACAGATTTAGTAATATGTGATTTAAGTCTTCATTATTTTACGGAAAAAACGACTTTTAAGGTATTAAATGAAATAAAAAGAGTTTTAAAACCAAACGGATTGCTGATTTTTAGAGTTAATTCCACAAAAGATATTAATTATGGCGCAGGAAAAGGTAAAGAAATCGAGCCGCATTTATATAAAACAGCTGAGGGAATATATAAAAGGTTTTTTGATTTAAAGGATTTGGAAAGATTTTTTAAAAGTTGGGAAAGACTCTATATAAATGAAGAAACTATGGGTAGATATGGAACAGAAAAGATAGTGTGGAAAAGCGCAGTTCGAGTAAAAAAATAATCATCTTTTTAAATTGACTATCTTTTTTGCGGGCATTATAGTTTTATTATAAAGCTAATTTAAAAGAGGTAATTTTATGGAAAGCATTAATTTGAGAAAAATAAAAAGTTTTGAAATTGACCACAGAAAAATAAAAAAAGGCATGTATATTTCCAGAATTGACGGGGACATAACAACTTACGACATAAGAATGGCAGTTCCAAATTCGGGGAATTACCTAGAAAATGATGGCCTGCATACTTTTGAGCATCTTTTTGCCACATTTATGCGAAGTTCAAACTGGGCTGAAAACGTTATATATGTTGGCCCGATGGGTTGCCGCACGGGGTTTTATTTGTTAATGAGGAATACTCCCAATGAAATCGCCATTGATTTAGTAAAAAAAGCTATGGACTTTATAGCAGATTTTAGCGGAGATATTCCTGGTGCCACAGAAAAAGAATGTGGAAATTATAAAGACCATGATTTAAAAAAAGCCAAAAACTACGCCAAATTAATGAGAAAAGTTCTTGAAAATTACAGTTTAGAAATGCTTAAATATTAATCCGTAAAATCAAAAATATTCTCCTTAGCATACACTTATAAAAGGTGCATTTTGAAGGAGGATATTTTTATGATTAAAAAGAATTTTAATAATAGAAATATGATTGCTGGTAAAAAAGAGAAGCCTTTTTTGGCTAATTTAGCGGAAGAAGCATGCCTAAATAATGATTTTAGAAAGATTTTATGGACGGGAAAACACATGCAGCTTACGGTTATGAACATTGATCCAAGAAAGTCCATCGGCCTTGAAATTCACCCTAAAAATGACCATCTTTTGTATGTGGAAGAGGGTGTGGGGCACGTTTTAATGGGGTACCAAAAAGATAACTTGGTCTACAGACGGCAAGTTAAAAAAGGTGATGCGGTTTTAATTCCTGCCGGTGTTTGGCATAATTTAATTAATTTTAGCTTAAAGCCCGTCAAGCTGTTTGTTGTTTATGCTCCACCACATCACTAAAAAGCAAAAAACCAGGCCCGCTTAATACGGACCTGGTTTTTATTAATTTGTGCGTTTTTTGCCCCAGAAGAACAGTGCAACGGTTCCCGGGCCGGTGTGGCTCCCTATTGTAGTGCCGATGTAATTTATTTTCACCTTGCCTTTAAGGTGTTTAAAGTGATTTTCAATTAAGTCTGCAAGTGCTTTTGCGTCTTCGTAGCAGTCGGAATGGCTTATAAAGCAGCGCTCTGCGTAATCTTCACCGCCATTAGCATTTTCCACCATTTTTTTAAATGCTTCCTCGATGGCCTTTTCTTTTGTTCTTACTTTTAATATAGGGGTAAGTTTTCCCAAGCGGTTTACGTTCAGTACCGGGCAAATTTTAAGAATTGTTCCTACGAGCCCGGCAGCTTTGGATATTCTTCCGCCTCGTATATAAAAGCTTAAATCAGTTGAGAAAAACCAGTGATGAAGGTAGAGTTTATTTTCTTCTGCCCAGTTAAAAAGTTCGTCTATTGTTTTTCCGTCGTCTTTTAAATCAGCAAGTTTATCCATTAAAAGTCCGCCGCCTGATGATGCCGCCAAAGAATCAAGGACATATATTTTTCTTTCTGGGAATTTTTCTTCGAGTTCTTTTTTTGCAATCAAAGCAGAATTATAAGCTCCTGATAAACCTGATGAAAGGCTGACGTGGAGAATATCTAAACCCTTTTCCAGAAATGGAGTAAAATATTCTATAAATTCTCCTACATTTACCTGAGATGTTTTTACTTCTGTGCCTTTTGGGCTTATTTTTTTGTAAAAATCTTTAAATGAAATGCTTTGGCCCAAGTCGTCTGTGTAATTTTTTCCGTTTATTGAAAAATGAAAGCATGCGTAAGAAATGTTTCTTTTTTCAAAATATTCTTTGTCAAGGTCAAAAGTAGAGCAACAGCTTAAAATATAGGGGTTCATTTAATGCATCTCCTTTAATTTTTTGTTTTTTTATTTTACTCTATGGTAAATACATATACACATGTTATAATTATATTTAATAAAGCGTTTAATTTGAATATACAAATTTAAGGAAGTGTATAATTAATGCAAGAAGATAAACGAGTTTTAAAAACAAAAAAAAATTTAAAGCAAACACTTATAAATATGCTCTCTAAAAAATCTTTTGAAAAAATATCGGTAAAAGAAATTTGTGAAAATTCTCAAACCAGCAGGATAACTTTTTATGCTCACTACAAAGATAAGTATGATTTGGTGGACGATATTTCCAAAGATATGATAAAATTTGCGCAAGATGAGTATCAAAGGCTGCAAAACGAAAACAACCCAAAAAGGGATTCTATTACCAGTTACTGCAATTTTTTGGATTGTATTCTTAACACGTGTTATAATAACCTTCAGCTGTTTTCTCACACAGCGCCGTACGAAAACCCGTATCTTAACTATTCTTTTTATAAGTATATTCTTAAATACTTGGAAATTCATGCAAAAAAAAGGAGCAACACATTAAAGCCAAAATATGGCCTAAAAAAAACTGCTGCATTTTTGTGCTATGGCTTTTTGGAATTTATTAACGAAAGCAATGCAGAAAAAACTCCTCCCGAAAAAGTAAGGGAGGAGGCTTTGGAGCTTCTTAAAAATATACTTAATTCGGAAATTTTAACTGAAAATAAAGGGAAATAAATATTTTTAAGAAATAACAATATCAAATTTTGTTTTAACGTTTTTCAGGCTGTTTACGCATGCTATTATTTTCATTTCCGGGATGTATTTTTCCAGTGTTTTTCCAATAGATTTTATGTCTTCGGTGTTCATTGTTTTTACAGCTTCCAAACTTTCTTCCAAAAATTTTTGGTAGTCTGGACATTCATCACCAAAGAGCATAAGTCCGCGCATTTTTTCGTTTACGAAACTTAGTTTGTTTCTGTTGCATATACTTATTAATTTTTTTGTGTACATATTTTCGATATCTTCTTTTTTAAAATTATGGTTTTGCAAAAATTTTGGTACAGAGTTAAAAAATTCTATTGTTGAATCAACATTTGGATCCCATTTTGAAAGCATCTCGATATAGCCATTATTTGTTGTGTAAATGTTTGTGGCATATGCGCCGCCTTTTTCTCTTATATTAAAATTAAAAAACACTCTAATTGAATCCAGCAGGCAGCTGAACCTACTGTTTTGGCATAATTCCGGACAAGATAAAATGCCAAAAAGTTGATTGTTTGCGAATTTTTTGTCTATTACCGCAATTGATTTGTTTAATTTTTTGAATTCACGGGGACTGTTATCGGGAATAAGTTCTTTATTTAAGCTATTTATAAACGAATAAGCAGTATCTTGGCATGTTTTTTTGTTTTTTAAAGATGATAAAATCCCCACGTTTTGTAGCGAATTAACGTTAAATATTTTACCGGATAAATTATTTAATTTTTTAGAAAAATTTTGTGCATAAGATTCACTGTTTATGTTATTTATAATTTCTTGGCAAAAATTGTATTGGTTTTCTAAAATTTCTTCTGCTTCTTTTAAATCTACCGAGTGTTTTTTCACAGCGTTTAGTTTTAGTATTTTTATGCCGTAAGAAGATTTATATTCATCAATAAAATCTTGTGCTAAATCTTTAATGCTGTCTGTATCCAAAGGATTTTTAAAAGATAAAATTTTATTAAGTTGCTCTGTAATTTGTGCAAGATTTTGTGTTTTTGTGGTTACGGTTAAAAGCTCATATTCATTTTTAAGATTGTCGTCGGTGTTAGTTAAAATTTCTTTGTTATATAAATTTATTTTCGATATGTGGTCAAGGTTTTCTTTTTTTATTACTTCTAAGTAATTATTTAAAAATGGCAGATATTTTTTGTCTTCGTCATTAAGGTAGTTAACCTTGAATGCATATTTAATTTGGAAGAAATCACCAAGCTTTTCTTCGGGGCAATAATAACAATCTTTATTTAGAATTTTATTTTTGTCAAATTCAGGGATGTTTTCCGGTATGCTAACGTCGTTGTAATCTGTAAACATGCTTTTTAATTTATTGATATCAGAAGTATTGTTTGGAACGTTTGCCCAGTTTTGCTGTTCTTTATAGTTTTTTGTTAATTCTTCTTTTTCGTTTTCCAAATATTTGCATTTGTTTTTTATTTTTTTGGCCATAGATAAAGAAGTATTCGATGAAAAATTTAAAAATGTGGTTATTGGTTTTAAATTATAAATATCCTTTACTAAATCTTGCATTGTTTTGTTGCTTGATTTATAAGCTATGTTGTTTTTATTTATATCAAAAAATTTATTTGATACGGGGTCGTTAAATCTTACAAATGATTCCATAAAATCTTTACACCCAATTGTGATATCGGAGGTGTTTTCAAAGGCTTTTTTCATTTCTTCGCTAAATTCATATTTTTTTCTGTTTTTTTCTTGGTTGTTTATTATCTTTGATGAGTTGATCATAGATAGTATTTCTTTTAATGTACCATTTGAGAATTCTTGTTCAAATAGTTTTTTATCTTTTGTAGGCGCTTCAAACATAAAACTTAAAGTAGGAGTGATGAAAAACGAAGTAAAATTACCATATAAGTTTTTATACCCTTTCTCCTTTACATGTTTAGAAATCTCTGTGTCGGAATTTATTGTATTTACTAAGTTTTTTAAAGTAAAATAATTATCATTGTAAAAATCCCATGGTAGAAAGTAATCTATTTCTACCAAAGAATTGCTGCAATCGCTTGAATATACGTCTATTATTTCATAAGATGATAAATTATCTGAGTTTTGATATTCATATTTAATGTAGGACATATTTTTTGCGTCATAGGTGCTTAGATAGTCTTTGTCAAGCCATTTAAAAAAGCGTTCGTAGTTTATATCGCCGCCAAGATATATAAGGCAGTTCGAGGGATGGTAATATTTTTTGTATGTTTCGCAAATTTCTTCATATTTTAAGTCCATGATTTGGTCTGGTATTCCACCATAATAGTTTTTGGAAGAAGTATTTGGGAATATTCTTTTTAGCAGCTGGGGCATGATGTTGGCTTTTTCGTCGTTCATTTCATTAAAAACGGTTCCGTTGGCTGTAAGGTTTCCATTTTCGTTCAGTTCGTATCTGATGCCCTCTTTTTTGAATATTTTTTCGTTTGTTAAAAAGTTAGGTTTAAATATTCCGTCTGTGTAAATTTTTGCAAGCGTTTCCAGCTCGTTTTCACTTAAATTAGAAACTGGATAGCATGTGCATGTGCTACCTGTATAAGCATTTAAATAAGTTGATGTTTTGGATAAATTATGTAGTTCGGATATCATATTTTTATATGGGTATTTTTCACTTCCGTTAAGCACAGAGTGCTCTATTATGTGGTTTATACCTTTATCGTTTTCCGCAGGAGTGCGAAATCCTATTTCAAAACTTTTTTCTTTGTTGCTGTTTTTTTCCACCACTGCATGAGCACCGGATTTTTCATGAATAAAATAACATACTTCCGTGCCGTTATAATTTAATTTTTTTTCTAATTTAAAACCGTAAACAGTTTCGCCAATGTTTTGAACCGGAATTTGACTTTTTGGCGCTTCTTTTGCAAGAGGTAACACATTGAATGTTAATAAAGAAGTAAGAACTAATGCTATAATTCTGTTTGTTGATTTTTTAAGCATAAAATCACCTTTCGCACAATGGTTTGTTATGTTTTTATTATAGCGATATTATAAAATAAAGTCAAGTTAAATTTTTCTGTATAACACAATAAAAAATGTTAAATTTAAATATTGCAAGTAATATTATATTAAAGATTAGAATAGGAGAAAGCAAATGAAAAAAGAAATAAAACAAGAAATAAAACAAGAAAAAAGCATATTTGAAACCCTTTTTAATATTAACGTTGGAGAACATATCGAAAAAAAGAACGGGCTTAGTTATTTGTCTTGGCCGTTTGCATGGTCAGAGGTAAAAAAGATATTTCCGGATGCAAATTATAAAGTTAAACTTTTTGGCGAAAACAATTTGCCGTATGTTTATGATGAATCCACAGGGTATATGGTTTTTACCAGCGTGACCATAAATGATTTAACGCATGAGATGTGGCTTCCTGTGATGGATAATTCAAATAAATCCATGAAATCCGTAAAATATACCTACGACACAAATTACAGGAAAAATGTCCCTGTTGGACCTGCCAGCATGTTTGATATTAATAAAGCAATAATGCGGTGTCTTGTAAAAAACCTTTCTATGTTTGGCCTTGGGCTGTATATTTATGCGGGGGAGGATTTGCCGGAAAAAGACTCAGAAAAAATTTTGCCTTCTGACGTAAAAAGCTTAAAAAAAGTAATATCCGAATTTGAAAATTCCGAGAAATTGCAAAGCAACATACTTAAAAATTATGGCGTAAAGAATATGGAGGATTTAAATACAAAGCAATTTGCGGAAATACTTGAAAAATTAAATAATTGGAAAAACAAAGAGTAGCCCGATTTAAATATGGCTACTTTTTTAAAAAATATGAGATATTAATTATGTGGTACTAATATTGTTTAAGCCATGTACCAAGTGTAGAGGCTATCAAGCCATTTTCATCTGCGTAAAACTGCATTGTGTACCCTTGGCTCATCATAGCACGGCAGCGGTTTGCGTGCATTCTTTTTTCTTCTGCGGAGTAAGAAACTTTTGCATCAAAGTATTTATCTTCCCAGTTATTGAGTGTGGATTTAGATATACCCAAAACTTGTGCCGCCATGGTTAGATTTTTTCCGTTTCTTCGGGCGGCCATGTATCTTCTTGTTATTTCAATTTTTTCTTTTTCAGTAATGTCTTTTATTGGTTTTGCTGGGCGGTAATTACTGTTTTGAATTACCGGTGTATTTGAAAAGTTTACTGTTTGGCTATTATTGTATGTGTTGTTGTAAGTAACAAAAATATTATTAACATTATTTTGCTGTGACTGAAAATTTGACGTGTAAGCATTAAATTGATTGTTATCAAATTTAAAAGCCTGAAAAGAATTTGATGGTTGAGAAGAAGGAAAGCTAAATGCTGTTTGTTGTTGATTTGGCCATTGGTTATTATTTGTTGGCCACATTGCGTTTGCTTTTATTGCTCCTGTTAATGTAAGTACTGATAAGGCTGTTAAGCCAACGGATAAAAACTTTTTTGATTTTGAGAATAAACTCATGACTATCAACTCCTTAACAATTTTATTTACGTTTTATCACGTAATTTTAATTATAACACAACAATATTTTAGAGTCAATAAAAACACCTCACAAATAAATATTATAAAAATAATAAAAATATATTAAAAATAAATAAATGACGTATAATTTTTTTGTACATGCACGGCCGAGCTTATAGTTTCATATTAATAAATACAGCATTTTATGTTGGGTTGGTGGTCAAATGTGGTTTTTAGAAATTCTGTCGTTAATACCTTTTGCGATTCTTCATGTAATTACTTCTAATTCTTTTCCAAAGCCTCTTAGTGCAAAAGAAGAAAAAAAATACATAGAGATGTTAAATGGGGAAGAAAGCGTGGAAGCAAAAAATAAGCTGATAAACCATAATTTAAGGTTGGTTGCTCATATTACAAAAAAATATTACTATAATAAAAATGACCCGGACGATTTAATTTCTATAGGGACCATAGGGCTTATAAAAGCGGTTAATACGTTTAATCCCGGAAAAGGTATAAAGCTTTCCAGCTATGCTTCTAGGTGCATCGAAAATGAAATTTTAATGTATTTTAGGAGTTTAAAAAAGCTTTCTTTGGATGTTTCTATTAATGAGCCTATTGAAACCGACAAAAACGGGAACATTTTAACTCTTATGGATACTATATCCACAGATGATTTTGTGGTTGATAAAATTGACGTTAAAGTAAAAATACAAAAACTGAAGAAATATATTTTAAAGTATTTAAGCAAAAGGGAGCAAATTATTCTTTGTTTGCGCTATGGACTAAACGGAATGGCACCTTTGCCGCAAAGAGAAGTTGCAAAAAAGCTTGGAATTTCCCGTTCGTATGTTTCCAGAATAGAAAAAAAGACTCTTTTGTTTTTGAAAAAATGCTTTAAATAGCGGTAGATTTTTTGTTAATCTACTGTTGTTTTTTTATTTTTGATGATTCATGTTTATACTTGATTAAAAATTAAATATGTGTTATCATAAAATTAAACATTAAAAATAAAGGAGATCCAAATTTATGAAATTTTTTAAAAAAACAACGTCTGTTGTGCTGTCTATTCTTATGGTTTCAAATTTTACTTTTTGCCGTGCGCTTGAACAGCCTACAGATACAGATTCAGAAGAAAGCAAAGAATCATCATCATTTTTTCCTTATGTTGTTGCTGGAGCGGGTGCTGTTGCGGCTGGAATAGGGATTTTTGCATTTTGCAATAGAGGATATCGCAATTTAGGCAAGCCTTTACATATTCCCGGTGTTCCTGACAATATTAAAGCAATACATTGGAATAAACATCGCTGCTGGTGGACGGCAAGTGTTTTGTTTTTATATTATTGGTCTGATTTTAAGAGCTTTATATATGCTAATGCTGGTAATAAATTTGCAAGTGCTAAAAATGAAAACTGCAGAGATGTGCTTATGGATTTAAACGATATTTTTAAAATTTTAGATCAGTGCGACGGTAATGTGTGCTACATCACTAATGATGAACAAA